>CBIHPL010000014.1:0-16121 GCA_966212005.1 uncultured Asticcacaulis sp. | reverse complement strand
TTCGTCCGGGATATCCTGCCTCAGGCGCGGCCGGTTCTTCTCAAAGGGCTTGTGGCAAATTGGCCAGCCGTCGCTGAGGGAAAAACCTCGCCGGAGGCCATTGGCGCCTATCTGAAGGCGATGGATTCCGGCCGCCCGGCGAGCGTCCTCGAAGCCGGTAGCGTTATCAAAGGGCGATTCGCATACGGCCCCGACATGCACGACTTCAATTTCAATCGCCGGACGCGCGCGATAAGCTCCGGCATCGACCAGTTGCTCGGCCTTCTGAACCACCCGAACCCGCCGTATGTCTACATTCAGTCGACGCCGGTTGCCCAATACCTTCCGCGCTTTGCCCTCGAAAACGTCAACCCGGTCCTGGCGCCGTTCGTCACACCGAATATCTGGATCAGCAACCAGACCCGCGCCCAAACGCACAACGACAATGATCATAACATCGCCTGCGTTGTCGCCGGCCGGCGGCGGTTTACCGTTTTCCCGCCGGATCAGCTCGGAAATCTCTACATCGGGCCGCTGGAGCACACACCATCGGGCCGCGCCATCAGCCTGGCCAGCCTGGAAGAACCCGATTTCGAGACCTATCCACGCCTGCGCGAAGCCATTGCCCATGCCCAGGTCGCGGAACTGGAACCGGGCGACGCGATCTACCTGCCACGTTACTGGTGGCATCATGTCCAGTCACTGGACCGGTTCAATGTCCTGCTCAACTATTGGTGGGGCACGCCGCCGAACCCGCTCGAAAATCCCGTCACCTGCTTCAACATGGCGCTTCTGGCGCTCAAGGACCTGCCGGCTCCGGAACGCGACTACTGGAAGGCCATGTTCAGCGACTACATCTTCAGCGCGGACCAGGCGCCCATCGCCCACATTCCGGTGAAACACCAGGGTGGCCTGGGGCGGCACACGGCCGAAATCCGCAACGGCTTGATTCGCGCCCTGCAGCAGATCCTGCGTGGGTGATTACCTTGAGGCCAGAATCGCGTCGGCCGCCTTTGCCAGCGTCGCTTCCGACTTGGCGAAACACAGGCGCAGCACCGCCAGTTCGCGACCGTTTTCGCAAAAAGCCGACAGGGGAATGGTGGCGACGCCATGGTCACGGACCAGCCTCGTGGCATAGTCGGTGGCGCTTTCGGATATGCCCGACGCCGCAAGGTCGATATTGAGAAAGTAGGTTCCCTGCGATGGCAGGACGGCAAAGCCGCCTTCGTCCAGCCGCGACGCCAGCAGGGCGCGCAGACCGGCAAGCCCGGCCAGCGATTCGGCGAACCGTTCCGCCGGAAGGCCAAGACCGAAGGCCACGCCGTGCTGAAGCGCCGGCGGCGTCGCGAAGGTTACGAACTGGTGCGCCCGCGCGACCTGATCGACCAGGGCTTGCGGTCCGCACACAAACCCGACCTTCCAGCCCGTCAGCGAGAATATCTTGCCCGCCGAACCGATCTTGAGGCTGCGTTCGGCCAGCCCCGGCAGGTGCAGCGCGCTCAGGTGGGGCGCGCCGAACACGATCTCTTCCCACACCTCATCGCTTACAAGCCAGGCGTCATGCCGCACGCAAAACCGCTGCAGCAACTCCAGCGCGGCACGGTCAAGCGCATGGGTCGTCGGGTTGCTGGGCGTCGTGATGAGCACCATCCGGGTGCGCGCGCCGAAGGCCGCTTCGAGATCGGACTCGCTGAACGTCCAGTGCGGGGGCTGAAGGTGGACGATGCGCGGTATGCCGCCGGCGCGGCGGATCAGCGGCACGTAGGCATCGTACATCGGCTCGAACACGACCACTTCGTCGCCCGGCGTAATCAGCGACAAAAGCGCGGCACAGATCGCCTCGGTTGCTCCGGAGGTGACCAGGACGTTGCGGTCGGGATCCAGATCCAGGCCCTGTGTCCGCTGGTAAAACGCCGCCACAGCCTGCCTTAACGCCGGTAAACCGCGCATGGGCGCGTACTGATTGGAGTGCTCCATAAGCGCCCCGGCCGCCGCCTGGCGCACTTCGGGAAAGCCATCGGCCTCCGGAAAACCCTGGCCAAGATTGATCGCGCCGCGGGCCTTCGCCTCAAGCGACATGGTTTCGAATATGCTGGTTTTCAATCCGGCGAAGACTGGGTTCATGAGCGTGTCATAGCAGGCGCCGGATTGATGCAAAAGTCCCGCGGCCAGCGTGACACGCCGCCGGCTGCCTTATGGAAACCGGAGCATGATGCGCCGAAATAATCGCATCATGCTCCGGACACGAACGCGCGGTCAGGCCGGGATTCGCCTGAGCGCCTTCGAACGCTGTCGCGCATCGTCCAGAATGTCCGCGCGCAACCAGGTGCCGATGTCGTGATTGTCAGGAACCAGGTGCCTGACCTTCAGCCACGCCTGCAATCCCTTCAGGCGATCCAGGCGTTCGGGCTCGAGGCCGAGACCTGCACCGTCGGCCAGGTGGTCGCCATAGGCCGCCGCGGCATCGGCCTCTTCGACCTTTCCCTCGATCGCCACGTGGCGCAGAGCCTCCCTCGGAAAGCTTCCCGTCCATGGCGCCGCCTGCAGCAGAACGTTGAGGATACGCGCCACGACCTCGGGATTGGCCTCGATGAATGGCTCGTCCGCTGTGACCGCACGCAGTTCGACAAGCCCCGCCAGCCTGGGCTGGTTGCGGATATCGTCGGCTGTAAACCGGTGAACCTCGTGCAAATGCGCCGACCGCGCCAGTTCCAGTCCTTTTGCGCCAAAGAGAATGGCTACGTCGGTATGACCGCCCAGCAGCGCCTCGACCTCGCGGCGCGCTATGTCGCCGAAAGGAACCGACGGATGATCGGCGACCACGGATGCGAATTCGATATCATGCACGGAGATGCCGCTGATCCCGAGCACCGTGTCCCAGGCCCGGAGCGTCCGCACCTGCGCCGGAGAAAAATTTCCCGCTTCCTTCGGCAGGGACAGGCGGCGTCCGATCAGGTCGCGCAAGTCGGACACCTGCGCCCTTGGCCGCGTCACGACGCTTACCGAGTGCCAGGTTTCGCCAAGGGCGATCAATCGCGACCGGCCGTTCAAGCCGTGCGCCCACAGGGCCGTGGCGGCGTCCGCCTCACGGATCAGGTTGGACAGGCTGTGATCGAGATGGCCTTGCCGGACCGACGGCGTATCGGTTTCCCGCACCGAAACCATGCGGACATTCTCGCGCAGGAATTCACGCTGAAAAACGCCCCGGTTGGCAACCAGACCCGTGGCTGTCAGCGTCGGACACCGCGCGTACCAGATCAGCGGAACATTGGCGGGCGAGGCAGCCTTGTTGAAGAGTGACATTGGGCGTCTCCGGATTGCCGGATATTCCTATCATTCAAGTGTAGATTAATCCTGCGAAAATTTCTACCTCGAAGGTTGAGAAAAAATAGCCGTTCGCTTGTGTTGCCAAAAAATGTGCCGTATTCTTCCGGTGTGACAAAGGGGAATAACCAGACATGCTGTCCCAGCGCGCCAAGTATACTATACGTGTGATGCAGGAATTAGCCCGTGCCGGCCCGGAGCAAAGCCTGCAGGCCGGGGAACTGGCCAGCCGCATCAAGGCGCCACAACATTTTCTGGAGGGCATATTGCTCGATCTCAGGCGTGAGGGCCTTCTGACCTCCCGCCGCGGCCGCAGCGGCGGCTATACCCTGGCCAAGCCGGCCGACCTCATCTCCATCGCCGACCTGATCCGTATGACGGATGGCCCCCTGGCGCTGACGACCTGCGCCAGCCGCACGGCCTATGCCCAATGTGAAGACTGCCCGACACCGGACGACTGCGCCCTGCGCACCATTCTGGTCGCCGCCCGCGACGCCATGGCCCGCGTTCTGGAAGGCTCGACCCTGGCCAGGCCGTTTCCGGTGTAGGCCATAGTGGCAAAGAAATAACTAGCCGCGGGCGCCCCAGACCACTGTGCGATCCTGTGCGGTCGGCTTGGCGACCTGGTCGCCCAGCATGCGCGCGATACGGAACAAGAGCTTGTGATCATCGAACGGCTTGGCGACATAGTCCTTCGCGCCCAGGCTCAGGGCCATCTGGATATCGCCCATGGCCTGCCGCGCCGTCAGCATCAGGACCGGAATGTCCTTATAGCGCACGGTGGCCTTCAACCCTTGCAGGAATGAAAAGCCGTCACGGCCAGGCAAGCCGATATCGAGCAATATGCCGTGCGGATTGAATTCCCCGACCAGCCGCATCGCGGCGTCGGCATCCGTGGCCTTGCAGGTCGTGTAACCGGCCAGGCCCAGCCGTATCGAGACCAGCTCGGCGATATCGGGATTGTCCTCGACGATCAGGATACGGCGCGTTGAAACGGTCATGACATCTTCCTCATGCAGTCTTGTAGGAGGTTTCGTTGGCCATTCGGATGGCCGCCATCGGATCCAGGGCCGAACCCGATGGAATATTGAGCCAAAGCGCCACGGCATTCAGCAGGGTGGCGGGCATGATCGGCTTCGTCAGCATGGCATTCATGCCGGCCGACAGACAGGCCTGAAGGCGGGCCTCTCCTCCGGCGGCGGTCAGGCCGATCAGAGGCGTGTCGGCATTGAAGGGGCAGCCGCCACGGATCGCGCGGGTGGCAGCGAAACCATCCATCACCGGCATATTGATATCCATCAGGATCAGGTCATAGGGCGCGCGCTGGCTGGCCTGAACCGCGTCATAGCCGTTGGCGGCGACCTCTATTTCGTGACCGCAGGGCGTCAGCAGGTTGACAAGCAGGTCGGTCACCGCATCCTGATCGTCCACCACCAGGATGCGACCCGGCCGGTGCGGCACAGCGATCGGGGCCGCCTGCGCGTGGTCCATGTCGGGCAGAGGAATTTCGAACCAGAATTCGGCGCCTTCGCCCGGCACGCTGTTGACGCCGATCGTGCCGCTCATCAGTTCGATCAGCTGTTTGCAGATCGACAGGCCAAGGCCGGTGCCACCCGGCATGTTGTGACCGCTGCGGTCGACCTGGCTGAAGCGTTCGAACAGCCGCGCCTGGCCGGTTTCGGATATTCCCGGCCCGGTGTCGCGGACGGATACCCGCAGGCGCTGAGTGTCCCGCACATGGAACTGCGAGAGGGTAATGGTCACCCCGCCGGTCTCGGTAAACTTCACTGCGTTGCCGACCAGGTTCAAGAGAACCTGATGAAGGCGGCCATCGTCGACCAGCGCCTGGGGCGCCAGGGTGTCGGCGCCTTCGACCACGAGGCTCAGGCCTTTATTGCCTGCCTGCAGCGACAAGAGATCGACCACATCGGTCGCGATATCCGCCACCGATGCCAGGGCCAGGTCAAGCTCCAGCTGGCCGGCCTCGAGCTTGGAATGGTCGAGAATGTCGTTGATCAGGCTGAGCAGGCCCTGCCCCGCCGAATGGATGCGTTGCGAGTGGCGGCGAAGGTCCTCCCTGTCCGTCAACAGATCACGCAGCAGTGCCGAGAAGCCGATAATGCTGGTCAGGGGCGTACGCAGTTCGTGGCTCATCGTCGCCAGGAACTGGGCCTTGGCCTCGGCGGCGGCGTTGGCTTCTATGCTGGCGCGCGCCAGGGCGTCTTCGGTTTCCTTCTGGTGCGAGATATCGCGCACGACGTCCTGGAAGGCGGTAATCCGGCTGCCGGTGTCGTCCAGGATCGGCGACGGATGGGCCTCAACCCACAGGATGTGGCCGTCCTTGTGCACGGCGCGATACCGGACACGCAGGCCTTCGTCCCATTCCCCGCCCCGGACATAGGCGCTGTAGGCGGCAAAGGTCGCCTCGCAATCTTCAGGATGAATGACGGCTTTTACGTTGCCCCCGACGAGTTCCTCGGGCTGGTAGCCCAGGATCTCCTTGACGGCGGGCGATATATATTCGATGCGTCCGGAAAGATCGAAGATTGTAATGATGTCGCCCGACTCATCGGCCAGCAGCCGGTACCGTGCCTCGCTTTGCTCCAGCCGTTCCTGGTTGCGGACAAAGGTGGTCACATCCCGGCAGATGCCGAACAGGCCGGTAATTTCACCGCCCGGCGCCCGCTCGCAAATCCCGTGGACCGTTACGATGCGGACATCGCCTTCGCGCGGGACACGGACCCGATAGGTGAAGCTGCCGCCGCTGGCCAGGGCGGCATCAATCGCCTGCCTTACATGCTGCTGGTCTTCAGGGTGATACAGGGCGATGATCTCTTCCATGCCCGGTGGACCGGCATTCGGATCGCGGCCGAAAATGCTGTAGACCTCCGCCGACCATTGCGTTTCCCCCGTTGCCAGCATCCACGACCAGTGACCGACATTGGCCAGTTTTTCCGCCATCTGGAGGTAGTCACGATATTGACGCAGTTCGCGCCGGGCACGCAGTTGTTCCTGCTCGAACATCCGGCGCTCCCTGGCCGGGAACAGGGCGATGTGGGTAAGGAGCGTCGCGCCTTCGGCTGCGGCCTGCCGCGCGCTCAACAGGACCGCCATGCTGGTACCGTCGGCGACCTGCAGGTCCAGCGACACTTCCTGTACTTTTCCGGCCAGCGCAAGCTGCGGAACCACACGCGCCTTGAAGATGAAGAAGGAGGCCCGTGTCAGAAAGCTGCCGATATTGGCGGATTTCAACGCGCCCGGTTCGACACCGGCCATTTCACAGAAGCCGGAATTGGCGCGGACAATACGTCCGGCGTCATCGCAGACGACCAGACCACACGGGCTCAGGTCGAACAGTTCGGCGGCGGTGGCGGCGTCACCGGCACGGAGGGCGGCGTTCAGGTCCATCACGCAGCCTTTTGCGAGGTTTGATCCAGCCAGGCAAGCATGGCAAGCCGCACCTTGTCCGGGTCGCTGAGGTGCGGGTAATGACCGCGGGTATCCAGGACGATGCGATCGCTGCCGGCAATGTGCGCCTCCAGGTACTCCCCGACCTGCGGAGGAGAAATGATGTCGTCCTGGCACTGCATGATCAGGGTCGGGGTGACTACGGCGGCGAGGTCGGCGCGATGGTCCGACAGAAAGATGACCCGGGCGAAATCGTGCATGACGTCGGCATCATTGGCAACGAAGTAGCGTTCGAGTTCGGCCGTCAGTTCCGGCCGGTCGGCATTGGCCATGACCAGCGGCGCCAGATAGGAAGACCAGCCCTGCAACGACATTTCCAGAAACGCCAGAAGTTCCTCGATGCCGGCCCGGTCGAAACCGCCCTGATAGCCGTCCAGATTGACGTAGCAGGGCGACGCCCCCAGCACCATGATCCGGCCGAACAGGTCCGGCCGCTTGCCGGCGGCGAGAAGCATGATCATGCCGCCGACACTGTGGCCGATGGCGTCGACGCGGCTCAGCCCACATTCCTCCAGAACCTCGATGAAGTCGTCGGCATAGGCGTGGAGCGTGGCGTAGCGAGCGCGGTCGTAGGCGTTGCGATCGGACCTGCCGGCACCGACATGGTCGAAGGTGACGACCTGGCGATCGCGCTCGAAATGCTCCGCGATATGACGCCACATGGTCTGGTCGCAGCCATAGCCATGAAGGAAAACGATCGGGCTGCCGCCGGCGCCGCGAATGTTGACGGCATTTCTTCTGATCACGGACATGGCTGGACACGCTGAATTGAACTCAGCGCATCATGCATCTCCAGGGTTAGTATCCCCTTAAGCCGGTATCGGTTTCCGCTTCGTGCGGGCGATTGCCAGCGGTGTTAATAACCCGTCCGGCGCGACAGGGTATTGCGCTTGTCGCGCAGCCTCTGCCGCAGGTTTTCCATTTCTGCTGTTTCCGTCGCGACCAGCAAATACTCCCGCACCTGCTCCAGGTGGTGACGCATGGCGGCGCGGGCGGCGGCCGGATCGCGGCTGGCCAGGGCCTTGACGATCTGGCGGTGCTCATCGATGCGTGCGGCGCGGCCGCCGCCCTGGGCGCGCGTCATGATCTGAGATGCCAGCTTCGAGCGCGTACGCAGATCCCACAGGTGATCGATCGTGTCGATCAGCGCGCTGTTGTCCGTGATGCCGGCCAGATAGTCGTGGAATTCGCGATCAGCCTGTTCGCATTCGGTTTCGCTGCCCCCGACCATGCGTTCGATCAGTGCATCCAGCGCGCTGATATCCGCATCGGTGACGGCGGCGGCGGCAACGGCAGCGGTTTCGCCTTCGATGATGATGCGTGCCTCTATCAGTTCGAACGCGCCGACATCGAGATCTTCACGCGACGCGCCGCCGTCGCTGGTGTTGCCGTTCGTTTCCGGTTCGATGACATAGATGCCGGACCCGTGACGGATTTCGACCACGCCATAGATTTCAAGAGCGATCATGGCCTCGCGCACGGTCGGGCGGCTGACTTCGAAGGTCTCGGCCAGCTCGCGTTCCGCCGGAAGCTTGTCGCCAACGGCGTATGTTCCGTTGCGGATGGCTTCGACGAGTTCGTCGGCGACGCGACGATAGAGGCGGACACTCTTGTTGGACGTGAGCTGCATGACATCCTGGCCGGGACGACAACCGGAAAGTCGCCGGCAGGGTCCCGAATCCCGCCAGTTGAAATCTTTCTAATCGATTTGTCGTATGAATGGCAAGGTGGTCAGGCCAGTCAGGCTTCCCTGTTAGCCCTTCCCCGGCGCGTACGGAAATTCCAGCGACATATAGTATTCAAGCGACCTTGCGGGTTCCGCCGCGCCGGCGGGCAACGGCAAGCCGGACTTCGAGCGGAACCAGGCAATCGACGCGTCGCGCCACCACTGCGCCTCCTTTTCCTGAATGACCAGGTTCGAGGAAACGGCGCGGAAGCGCTGCGGATCGACATAGCCTTCCAGCCCCGCCCAGGTGCGGCGCATACCCGCCACCTCCTGGACGCCTTCGCCATAGGTGACGACGAGGCTGTCCCACAGGGTCCGGCCGTCCGGCATCTTCCAGGACCACGGCACGTGGTGGAACCACAGCAGGTACTTCGGATCGGTTGTTTTCGGGTCGAGCCACTGCCTGGCCGCGTCTGGCGCATATTGCGCCAGGGCATTGCTGCCGGTCCTCGTCCGGTCGAAGCCTATCCCTTTGGCATCGGCCTTTGCATAGTAGCAGGGGTTCCACTCCGGCCGGCTGAGGTCACAGACCCAGGGTCCCGGTCCATAATGATGCCCGGTCGCCATCTGGTGATGCAGGCCCAACGGCGTCATATACTTCACGACCGTCTCACGCGACCTCATCATCATATCGACGACAGGCACGACGAAGGCCGGGTCGTTGCTCCAGGTCATCTTCGTCCAGTCGGCGGCGATGTCGCGGCTGGAGGCGCCGGGATTCCACGCCAGGCGGCCGAAACCGTACCAGTCGGCCTGGTTGAAGTCCGATCCCGTCCAGTCGCGGTCGTCACCGATATTGGCGACGCCGGCCATGCCCGTCAGAGGCGTCGCTTCCAGCACGTCGGCGACCGTCAGCCTTTCCGGCTTTTTCCGGCCCTGGCCCTTGCCCTGGAACGTATCGGCGTCGAGCACCTCTTCGTACAGGGCAGTCGAATAGACGAGATGCGTCGCCTGCCCCAGATATTCCTTGGTCAGTTGCACTTCCAGCATCTGGTTGGTTTTAGGCATGGCGCCGAACAACGGATGGAAGGGTTCGCGCGGCTGGAAGTCGATGGCGCCGTTCTTGATCTGCAGAAGAACGTTCGGCGCGAATGTGCCGTCAAGCGGCTTAAGCTCGCTATAGGCTTGCTTGGCGCGGTCGTCGGCATCGTGCTCCGAATAGATGAAGGCCCTCCACATGACGACGCCACCGTGGGGCTTCAACGCTTCGGCCAGCATGTTGGCGCCGTCGGCGTGGCTGCGCTTGTAATCGCCGGGTCCCGGCTGACCTTCCGAATTGGCCTTGACCAGAAAGCCGCCGAAGTCGGGAATGGTGGCGTAGATTTCGTCGGCCTTTGCCTTCCACCACGCCCTGACGCAGGGGTCGAGCGGATCGGCGGTCGGGCAGCCCTTCAGCTCCATCGGGGCCGAGAAGCGCGCCGACAGGTAAACCTTCATGCCGTAGGGCCGCAAACCCTCGGCGACCGCCGCCGCCTTGGCGAGATAGGGCGCGGTCAGGCTGACGGCCTTGGAATTGACGTTGTTGAGCACGGCGCCGTTGATGCCGACCGAGGCATTGGCGCGGGCATAGTCCGTATACCGGTCATCGACCAGGTCCGGTAACCGCCACCAGTCCCAGATGGAATCGCCGGCATAGCCGCGCTCGACGTGGCCATCGAGATTGTCCCAGTGGTTGAGGACACGCACCTGAAGTTTCGGCGCATCGGCGATGTCGAGCTTCGCAACCTCCCGCCGCGTCTGGATCAGGCTCAGATACCGGAAGGCGCCATAAAGCACGCCGACATCGCTATTGGCGGCAATGACCGTGACGGGATGGCCGTCGACGGTCACGCTGCGGATGACAAACCCCTCCTTGCCGACCGCTTCAAGCGGCAGGTTGAGGCCCCTGACGATCGGAGAGCCGGCGGGCGTACCCAATACGATTGCGCCGTCGGCAAGCGCGGCGCCAACCGGCACATCCGCCGCCAGCATGCCTTTCAGGCCACGCTGCAGCTCAGCCTCCGCCGCATCCAGTGTTGCGCCCGATCCGCCGACGATCACCGTCGCCCCTGGCCGATACCGGCTCTGGGCGGTCGTATCGACAGGCCGGTATCGCAGCCACAGATCATAACCGTCTTCGGCCATGGCAGGCATTCCGGACAGCATTGACAGGGCCACGCACAACCCGGCGGCAAGGCGACAGCGCATGAAAGCCTCCACAATTACCTGAAATTCAACAGACCATAGCGACAAAATTGGTCAGATCAATAGATTGTCGACCATCATTTTCAAACTTCATTCATAATAGACTGGTACCGAATCGCATCGATTTCTTATACCCGCAGCACGATAAGAACATCATGGGGCTACAATCTTCAAATCCACGGTTTCGCGCGAACCTGCGCTGCGGGGCAGCCGTGGCTATCGCTTTCGCCGGATTAGGTGCGACATACGCACACGCCGATATTGCGGGGCCGTCCGTCGAAGATTTGCGCAACATGTCGATCGAGGATCTCGCCAATCTCGAGATAACCTCTGTTTCCAAGCGGCCCGAAGCCCTTAGCGAAGCGCCTGCTGCGGCATATGTCATCACGCAGGAAGACATCCGGCGATCAGGCGTCACCAGCCTGCCGGAACTGCTGCGGCTGGCGCCCAACCTCGAAGTGGCGCGCATCAATGCCTATAGCTGGACGGTAACGGCGCGCGGCTTCAACTCGCCGGAAACCGCGAACAAACTGCTGGTCCTGATTGACGGCCGCAGCGTCTACGAACCCATCGGCTCAGGCGTGCTGTGGCCCCAGGTCAATGTGGCGCCCGACAATATCGAACGCATCGAGGTCATCAGCGGTCCGGGCGGCACATTGTGGGGCGCCAATGCGGTCAATGGCGTCATCAACATCATCACCAAGGACGCCAATGGCGCTCAGGGCTTCGTCGCGCGTGCAGCCGTCGGCGTCTACAAGCGCCAGCTGACCCTGGGATATGGCGGCCGCCTGAACGAGACCACGACCTATCGCGTCTTTGCCGATGGCTTCCGTGTCGGCGAAACCCAAGCCGTAATGGCCGGTGCGCCTAGTGACGCCATAGACGGCGGCCACGGCGGCTTCCGCATCGACAGCGCCAATGACGTCTCCAGCTGGACGCTCAAGGCCAATGCCTACGGCAATACGGTCAAGGACGGCGGCGGCAATTACAGCGGCTACGATCTGAACGCCGGCTGGAAACGCAGCCTGGAAGACGGCTCGATGATCGCGATTAACGGCTACTTCGATCACGATGAACGCAGCGACCCCAGCCTGGACGAGAGCCGCTATACGCTGAACGTCGACATCCAGCACACGCTGGCCCGTCGCGGCAGGCACAGCATCGTCTGGGGCGGCGACCTGCGCAACTGGTGGGAAGACTTCAACTCCTACAACATCTTCCATTTCGCTGAACCGAAGACGACCATCGCGCTGGGCTCGATCTTCGTTCAGGACGACATCGCGTTGAAGCCGAATGTCAAGCTGACCCTGGGCCTCAAGGCGGAATACAATTCCTATTCCGGTCTCGACTGGCTGCCCAATATCCGGTTTGCCTGGCAACCCGATAGCCACAGCATGGCGTGGGCGGCCCTGTCGCGCGCCGTGCGCACGCCGAACCGTATCGAGCGGGAACTGGAAGCGACCGGCATACTTGTTCAGTCCCCCGACTACAGCTCCGAGACCCTGACGGCCCTTGAGGCCGGCTGGCGCGCACAGCCGATGGAGCGCTTGTCCTATTCGTTGTCGGCCTTCTACAATGTCTATGACGATCTGCGCACCGCCGGCATCACACCCGTAACCGTCCTGCCGCTTAAAATCGAAAACGGCGCCAGGGGAACGACCTATGGACTGGAAGGCTGGACGCGCTACGAGATGGCGCCGGGCTGGCGGATCAGTGCGGGCTTCAACCTGCTGCACAAGGACTTCGAACTGAAGCCGGGCTACACCTTCGACGCCTATGGCACGCACTTCGGCCAGGACCCGTCCTACCAGGCCCAGATCCGTTCGGAATGGAACATCACGGACGCGGTAGAGTTCGACGCCTGGCTGCGTTCGGTTGGAGAAATCGACAGCGCACCGGTACCCGGCTATACTGAACTCAACCTGCGCGTCGGCTGGCGCATCCGGGACAAGCTCGAACTGTCGGTCAACGGTATGAACCTGCTCAATCCGCGTCATCTGGAGGTCTACGACCCGTCTGCCGCAGCACCGCGCTATCTTGGCCGGTCAGTGTTTGCTTCGCTGCGTTACGGGTTCTGACAATGGCGGCGCGCCGCATATGGCTGGCGATGGCCCTGACCCTGGCCGCCACGGCGCCCGTTCACGCCCAGCCGTCGCAACTGGCGACGGCGGTCAAGGCGACCTACCTCTACAAACTGGTGCCTTTTGTGGAGTGGCCGGCCGGCGATGCGGCGCGCCCCCTGACCATCTGCATAATCGGACCGGACCCCTTCGGACCGGTGCTGGATCGCGCCGTTACCGGACAGGCCTATGACGGCCGCCCCTTTACCATCACGCGACTTGAGGCACTTGAAGCACCGGCCGCCTGCGACGTCGCCTATGCCGGCGGGTCCGCCCGCCAGGTCGCCGCCACCCTGCGCGCCGCCGAAGGCCATCCGATCCTGACCGTGACCGACAGCAGTCCCACCGCGGGGATGGTCGATTTTACCCTGCACCAGGGCAAGGTCCGCTTCCGTATCGACCAGGCCGCAGCCGAAGCCAACGGTCTGACGGTCAGCTCGAAGCTTCTCAGCCTTGCCTTGTCAGTAAATTCGACGAAGGCGCGGCCATGAACGCCATCCTGTCTCTTGTCTCGCGTCATCGCAGCCTTATAGTCGGCCTCAGCCTGCTGGTTCTGATCGGCGCCAGCATAGCGCTGGCCGTCTACACGGAGTCGCGTCACCAGACCCAGGTGCGCCAGGCCGCCACCGTTCAGGCGCGGGTGCTGGCCGATTCGGTCACCGCCGCGCTCGCCTTCGACGAAATCAACGAGGTTGGCCGTTATACGACGGCGCTGCGGGCCAATTCCGACATCGAGGTCGTGGCGGTATTCGACGAAGCCGGACGGCTGGTGGCGCATTACGGTAATGAAGACGTGCCAAGCCAGCTTGCGCAGCTCGATGCCCAGACGCCACAGGATGTGATCGCCGTGCGCGAGCCGGTTGCCGAAAACGGTGTGCCCCTCGGCACCGTCTATTTTCGCGTCAAGACGGAAGGCCTGGGCGCGCGTTTCGCGCGATACGGGGGCGCGGCTCTTCTGGTCCTGATGGCGTCTCTGATGCTGGCCGTCATGGCCTTCGATGCCAGGGCGCTGGCACGCGGCAATACGCGCCTCAAGGCCGAGATGATCGAGCGCGAACGTGCCGAAGCCGCACTGCGGCAAAGCCAGAAGATGGAGGCGGTTGGCCGGCTTACAGGCGGAATTGCGCACGACTTCAACAACATGCTGGCCGTCATCATCGGTAATCTCGACCTCTTCGTCCGCCGCTACCCCGACGCTGATCCAAAAATGCTGCGCTTTGTTGCAGGGTCTCAGGACGCAGCAAAACGCGCCGCCACCCTGACCCAGCGCCTGCTGGCCTTTTCCCGCCGCCAGCCCCTGGACCCCAAGACGACCGATGTCGGGCGGTCGGTGGCGGACATGTCCGAGCTTCTGGCCCGGACGCTCGGCGAGACCATTACCATCGAAACCGCGCGGGCTGCGGGCCTCTGGCAGGCGCACGTCGACGCCGGCCAGCTGGAAACCGCCATCGTCAACCTGGCCGTCAATTCCCGCGACGCCATGCCGGCGGGCGGCCGGCTGACGATTGAAACCTCCAACGCCTACCTCGACCAGGACTACGCCGAGACACAGGACGAGGTGGCGCCGGGCCAGTATGTCCTGATCGCCGTCACCGATACGGGCAGCGGCATTGCCCCGGACCTGCTGGAGCGGGTGTTCGAGCCGTTCTTTACCACCAAGCCGGCGGGCCTGGGCACCGGGCTCGGTCTCAGCCAGGTCCACGGCTTTGTCAAACAGTCGGGCGGCCACATCAGCATCCACAGCGAAGTCGGCCACGGCACGACCATCAAGCTGTACCTGCCGCGCAGCAAGGAAACGGCAACCGCCGCCGCGTCTCCTGAGCCGGTTCGCGCCACGCAGCACGACCGCCGCAGCCAGACTGTGCTGGTGGTCGATGACGAAGCCGGCGTCCGCGATTTCGCCGCATCGGCCCTGGCCGAGCTCGGCTACGAGGTTCTGAGCGCGCCGGATGCCGACCAGGCGCTCAAGGTGTTCGACGATACAGCCGGCATAGATATCCTGCTGACCGATGTCGTCATGCCGGGACGCAGCGGACGGGAGCTGGCCGACGCGGTGCACAAACGCAAGCCTTCGGTGCGCATCCTTTACATGACCGGCTACACCCAGAACGCCATCGTGCACAACGGCGTGCTCGATACCGGCACCCACCTGATTTCAAAGCCTTTTACGATCAATCAGCTGGAACAGGAACTGGACGCGCTCACTGCGCACTGAGCCGGTATGTCTGGGCCAGGTTGGTAAACGCAGCGACCTGCATCATTTGCCAGCCGTTGTCCCGGTCGAGTTCTTCCGCCATAATTTCCGCAACGCGTGGTGCAGCATGTATTGCAGCATTGGCGTCGAGAAACAGCATGCGCAGCCGCCGTGCCAGTACATCCTCTACCGTCCGCGCCTGCTCGAAGCGCACCGCCCAGCGCACCTCGGCTTCGACATAGGGCAGCCCCGGATGCAGCAAGGACGCCGCCCCGGGAAGCGCCCGTATCTGTGCTGCGTCAGAGCCGTAGACGCGCCAATGGTCGTCGTCGGCCGTGGTCGTCCAGCCATGCAGATGCAGATCTTCCGTCCGGCTGGGCCTCAGCGCCAGTCCTGCTTCCCCGGCGGCGCGATCGACAACGTCCTGCCCCATACGGCGACAGGTGGTCCATTTGCCGCCGGTCAGCGTCACCAGCCCGGACTCCGAAACGACGATGACATGGTCGCGCGCCAGTGTCTTGCTGTCTTTCGCCGTCGTATCGCGCACCAGCGGCCGCAGCCCGGCAAAAACACTGAGCACATCGCTGCGTTTCGGCGCCGGGCTGAGATAGCCGGCGGCCGTACGCAGGATGAAGTCGATCTCTTCGTCCAGCGCCCTGGGCTCGAGAGCGATGTCCGGCACAGCCGTGTCCGTCGTCCCGATCAGGGTGCGGCCGTGCCATGGCACTGCAAACAGCACGCGGCCGTCTTCGGTGCGCGGCACCATAAGCGCCGCATCCCCCGGCAGGAAGTCACGACCGACAACGACATGCACGCCCTGGCTGGGCGACAGCAGGGGAGCAGCCGCCTGGTCATCAAGATGCCGGACCGTGTCGGCAAAAATGCCCGTGGCGTTGACGACAACGCGGGCATGCACCTCATGCATGTCGCCTGTCTCGGCGTCATTGAACCGCACGCCTGTCACGCGGCCTTCCGTCTTTATAAGGCCCGTTACCGGTGCCGCATTCAAGGCCACGCCGCCCGCGTCTTCGAACGTGCGCATCAGTGTGATGGCCAGGCGGCTGTCATCGAACTGAGCATCGAAGTAGAGGACGCCGCCCTGCAGTCCGCCAGGCTTCAGTGTGCG
>CBIHPL010000013.1:0-16311 GCA_966212005.1 uncultured Asticcacaulis sp. | reverse complement strand
TGGACATGCGAAAGGCCGGAGGAAACTCCGGCCTTTTCTGCGTTTAATGTTTCGCGTTTTCCAGCGTGGTGTGACGTCCCTTGCCGCCCTTGAGATCGCTGTCGTGAGTATGGTGCGAATCCGCCTCGCCACCTCCTCCCGAGACTTTTGAGTGCATCCGCCGGCCAGTGTCAGGCGACGGCTTCTCGATTTTCAGCGGCGCCTTGGCGTTCTCATGCGAAGCCCCCGGGCCACCCTGCCGGATCGAAGCCGGCGTTTTGGTCGATGTCGACATGATTAGCGGTCCTGCTGATAGCCCTGGTGGGTCGTGTTGATCTTGGTGTTTGCCTGCTGGCCGCGCTGGTCTGGATTGACCGCGCCGTGGGCGTGGTTGCGATCGGCCGTGTGGTCCCTGACCGTCTCGCCGGGGCCGGCGTGGCTGAGATTATCGTGCGGAACCGGAGGAAGCTTGCTCACGGTGTGTCTCCTCTTTTCAGATTTGAACCCCTCCGTGCACAGAGTGCCTGAAGGGCCGGTAAGAGGACAATTCGGAAGGGTCAGCGACACATATGATAAAGGACAATGCCGCTCGTGGTCGCAACGTTGAGGCTGTCGAAGCCACCGTGCATGTCGATGCGCACCGTCGTGCAAGCCTCCATAAGCTCGCGCGTCAGACCGGGACCTTCCGCGCCGAACAGGAAGGCCGAACGCATTTCCGGTCGCACCTCATCGAGCCGGACCCGACCTGAGGGACTGAGCCCATAGGGCGTTAGATCATACGTCCTAAAAGCGGATGTCAGATCGCCGACACGATAATGGGGCACCTGAAAAACGCCGCCGACGCTGACGCGGATAGCCTTGCGATAGAGCGGATCGCAGCACTGGGCATCGATCAGCACGGCATCGACGCCAAACGCAGCCGCATTGCGCAGCAGCCCGCCCATATTGTCGGTATTGGCGATCGCCGACAGGCTAAGCACCCGCACACGCGGCTTGTCCAGGACCTCACCTATGTCAGGCGGCGAATATCGCCCGAGCGCCAGATAGCCGCGGTGGATGGGAAAGCCCGCAATTTCATCCATCAAGCCTTGCGTCACCACATAGACCGGTGCGTCGCCCAGGGCCACAACATCGAGATTCCTTAAACGTTCCGCCGTGGTCAGCACACTGACCGTCTCGCACAAAGGCGAGGCAAACAACCGTTCCAGCACGACCTGCCCTTCGGCCATGAACAGGCCCTCGCGTCCGGTCAGGTCGCGGTCCTTTACATTGCGATAGAGTTCAAGGCGCGGGTCGTCCGCGTGCGAAACATCAAACAGCATCTCCTCCTCTTGCCCCGCCGCTGCCGCGGCGTGCAAGCCTTTATGGGCGGCAGGCTTGTCTTTGGCCGGATTTTGCAATATTGTGATCACAATCTATCAAGATGCCCTGCCGGTGCCTGGTCCCCAGGCTGGCCGTCGACTTCAAGGAGCGTTGCAAATGCTCCGGCCGGTGTCATGATCCGTCACATCACAGCGAAAAAGACGATTCTCATGCCGCTCGATAACTCCGCCAAGAATCAGATGAAGTCCAAGAAGCGCAAGAAGCACAGCTTCTCCAAACGCGGCGTCGATACAGTCGAAGACGCCAGGGAATGGTTGCAAAGCCAGAGTATCGAGGAGATAGAGTGCCTGATCCCCGACCTGGCCGGTGTCGCCCGCGGCAAGATCATGCCGGCTAAGAAATTCCTGACTTCGCCCTATATGAACCTGCCGCTGGCGGTCTTTTACCAGACCATCGCCGGCGATTATCCCGACCTCGAAGGCGTAGTCGGCACGGTCCAGTCCGATACCGACGTCTTCCTGAAGCCCGACTTCCGCACCCTGGCCGCCGTGCCGTGGGCGCATGATCCGACCGCCCAGGTCATCCACGACGCCTTCCATCCCGACGGCCGCCCGGTCGAGGAAAGCCCGCGCCAGGTGCTGCGCCGCGTGCTCGGCTTCTATGAGGCCAAGGGCTGGAAACCGATCATCGCGCCTGAGCTGGAGTTCTATCTGGTCGAAAAGAATGTCGATCCGGACTATCCGCTGAAGCCACCCATTGGTCGTTCGGGCCGTCCCGAAACCGGCCGTCAGGGCTATTCGATCTCGGCGGTCAACGAGTTCGACGCCCTGTTCGAGGACATGTACGAATATTCGGAAAGCCAGGGCCTTGAGATCGATACCCTGATCCACGAGTCCGGTGTCGCCCAGATGGAAATCAACCTGCGGCACGGCGATCCACTGGAACTGGCCGACCAGGTTTTGATGTTCAAGCGCACCATCAAGGAAACGGCGCTGGAGCACGACATTTACGCCACCTTCATGGCCAAGCCGATGGCGCAGGAGCCGGGTTCGGCCATGCACATCCACCAGTCGATCATCGACGCCAAGACCGGCAAGAACCTGTTTTCCCACCCCGAAACCGGCGCGCCGACCGAGCTGTTCTTCGCCTTCATCGCCGGCCAGCAGAAATATATGCCGGCTATCACCTCGCTGCTCGCTCCTTACGTCAACTCCTATCGCCGGCTGGCCAAGGGCTCCGGCGCCCCGGTCAATACGCAATGGGGATACGACAACCGCACGGCGGGCCTGCGCGTCCCGCCATCGGATGCCGAAAACCGCCGGCTGGAAAACCGCATCCCGTCGTCGGACGCCAACCCGTACCTGGCCATCGCCGCGGTGCTGGCCTCAGGCTATCTCGGCATGATCGACAAGCTGAGGCCCGCCGACCCGGTCGACATCGACGCGGCGACGCTTCCGCAAGGCGACCTGCCCTACTCGCTGGTCCAGGCGATCATCAAGCTGGAACGCGCCCAGCCGATCATCGACATGCTGGGGCCTCAGTTCGTCACCGCCTATAGCCGCGTCAAGCTGTACGAGTATGAGACCTTCATGCAGACAATCAGTCCGTGGGAACGCGAATTCCTGCTGCTGAACGTGTGATGCGCAAAAGCCGCCTGCAGGAGATCATCGATAAGGACGCGGTGCCGGAGCATAGGCAAGGCTCTCTGCTCGACCAGTTGTATGCCCAGCCTGAACGTCTTGTGCTCGACACCGTGTTCGATGCCGCCATAGACGCCACGGTCGCGGTAAGGTCGCGTATCCGCAATACCGGCCATCCGTCAGGATCATGGTACGCGGATACGGCGCCCGTCATCGACTTTCCCGTGTTCGAAGGCGTGGGACAGACCGATGTCGCCATTATCGGCGGCGGCTATACCGGTCTGGGGGCCGCCATCGCCCTGGCCGAACAGGGCATCGAAGTCACTGTTCTGGAGGGAGGGCGCATCGGCTCAGGAGCATCCGGCCGCAATGGCGGACAGATGCATGTCGGCCAGCGCCTCGATCCCCAGACACTCGAAAAGATGTTCGGATTCGACGCGGCGCGTCAGTTCTGGGACATGGCCATGGACGCGCGGGAGCACCTGCTGGCGCTGATCCGGGATCACGCCATCGATTGTGATCTGCGGCCGGGCATTATCCATGCCTGGCACAAGCCGCGCTTCGCCGAAGAGGACAAGGCCTATGCCGACTTCGTTCATCAGCGTTACGGCTATAACCAGCTGACCTTATTCAGCGCCCCTGACACGGCTTACGAACTCGGCACTTCCGTCTATCACGGCGCACTTTACGATCGCGGCGGCGGCCACCTGCATCCGCTGAAACTGGCACTGGGCATGGCGCGCATCGCCGGCGAAAAGGGCGCAAGGCTTTATGAAAGCAGCCATGTCGAACGAATGAAACAACGGGGCGACGGCATCTACCTGCATATGTCGCAGGGCCGCGTGCTGAAGTGCCGAACCCTTCTCCTTTGCGGCAACGGCTACATGGAAGGTTTAAGCGAGCGCGTCGACAGCCGCGTCATGCCGATCAACAATTTCATCCTGACGACGGCGCCACTCAAGGACGACACGATCCTGCGCAGCAGGTTCGCGGCGGCGGATTCACGCTTCGTCGTCAACTACTGGCGCAAGACCCCGGACAACCGGCTGCTGTTCGGCGGCGGCGAAAACTACACGCCGTGGTTTCCGAAGGATATCGCCGGCTTCGTCCGCCGCAATATGCTGAAAATCTACCCGCAGCTGGCCGGCGTCGAGATTACCCACGCCTGGGGCGGCACACTGGCCATCACCATGAGCCGCGCCCCCTTTGTCCGGCAGTTGTCTCCGAACGTCTTCGTCAGCGCCGGCTATAGCGGCCAGGGCGTCGTGCTTGCGCCGTATTTCGGAAGACTGCTGGCCCGTGCCGTCACCGGCGACAGCCGTGATGTCGAACTCTTGAGCCGCCTGCCGACCCCTGCCTTCTTCGGCGGCCGCGCCTTGCGGTGGCCCGCGCTTGTTGCCGGTCTCAGCTATTACGCCCTGCGCGATAGGCTTTAAAAAACAACGCGTTCGCAAAAATCGTTAGTACCGGTTCGCCACCTCACATGACTGAAACAAAATGACACGGTGCGTCATCGCGGCGCCGCTGTTCAGGAATCGTTAAGCCTATCGGCGCATGTCTAGCTGCATATCGTGTACATGAGGGGCGACATGCAGGCGGTCAGCGTCAAGGATATTGCTGAGCACACAGCCAAGGCGAAAGCCGTGACCACGGGTCGCCTTCGCGACATTACCGGCGTCACCAATACCCTGCGCATCCTCGCGCTCAATGCCCTTATCGAGGCCAAACGCGCCGGCGACATGGGCGCGGGCTTCGCTGTCGTGGCGGATGAGGTCCGGCAAATCTCCAGCCGTGTCGAAGAGATCTCGCGGCGCATGGCCGAAGAGCTGACGGTAGAAATCGGCGCGCTTGAAACCCTGACCGAAAGCATGGCGGTACAAAATCAGGGCGCGCGCCTGATCGATCTGGCGCTTAACGCCATTGAGCTTATCGATCGCAACCTTTACGAACGCACCTGTGACGTACGCTGGTGGGCCACCGATGGCGCCATGGTCGCCGCGGCCTCCGAACCGGCGGCCCGCGGGACTGCATCGCAGCGTCTGGGCGTCATCCTTGACGCCTATACCGTCTACCTTGATCTGTGGCTTTGCGACCTGGACGGCAATGTCATCGCTAACGGCCGCCCCAACCGTTACAGTGTCGAAGGCGCCAATGTCGCCGGCCAGGCCTGGTTCCAGCGCGCCAGAAACCTGAAAAGCGGTGACGAATTCGCTGTCGCCGACATCAGCACCGAACGGCTGCTTGGCGGCGCGCAGGTTGCGACCTATGCCACCGCCGTGCGTGAAAACGGCGTGGCGGACGGCAGGGCCATCGGGGTGCTGGGCGTGCATTTCGACTGGCAACCCCAGGCCGCGGCCATTACCCAGGGCATTCGCCTGACTGAAGCCGAACGCAATACAACACGCGCCCTTCTCGTCGAGTCGTCAGGCCGCGTCATTGCCGCTTCGGACAATCAGGGCATTCTGCACGACCGCGTAACCTTACGTACCGGCGGCGAGGCATTCGGCACCTATCAGGACGGCGCCAACCTGATCGCCTTTCATCGTACGCCGGGCTACGAAACCTATGAAGGCCTGGGCTGGTACGGCGTCATAATTCAGAAGACCTAGCGCGTGAGGCGTCAGATCGAACCAATATCGTGCTCCAGGTTACTGTTTTGTCGCGATATTTAAGGCGAAACGACGTTCGGCGCAGCCATCAACGCCAGAACTGGAAACGATCCAGGGTTCGCCAGACCTCTTCAAGATTGAGGTCGAGGCCGAAAAAGTTGGCGCCGACGATCACCATGCCGAAGACATAGCGGAAGGCAAAGAAAAAAATACCGACATAAAGCAGTAGGGTAACAAGTCCGCCGACCTGAGGCGGAATGGCGGATGTCAGGGCTTGCGGCAGGAAGGGCCGCAGGGCGCCGAAGCCGTCCAACCCGGGTATCGGCAGCATGTTGAGCACGAACGCCATCAGCAGGAAGAAGGTCAGCAGCATCAAGCCACTGTGCAGCAACGGCGTACCGCTGACGACCTGCGCCACCCAATAACAGACCAGCGCGCTGACCAGGCTCATGGCGGGACCGGCCAAAGACACCAGCGACTGCTGCCATTTTTGCCGGATCAGGTCTGTGCGGATCATGACGGCGCCGCCCGGCAAGGCAATCCCGCCGATCGCAAGCGCGATAACCGGCAGGACCAGGCTTCCGACGCCGTGAAAGTAGTGGACAGGATTGAGCGTCAGGTAACCGCGCTCGACAATGGTCGTGTCGCCAAACGCCGAAGCCATGGCCGCGTGGCCGTATTCATGCAGACACAGGCTGATGACCCAGCCCAGCAGGACGAATGCGAATGTCGCCACGGCCGCGTATTCGGGAGCGGCGACCAGCGCCGCCCCGGCAAGGCCAAAGGCGGCGAATAGCCCGATGAAGGCCCAGCTGATTTCTGTTTTCATATATTCAGATATGGCCGGGCTTTGCGAGAATTACAACGCCCTGAGCACGGGTTCGGCCTCGTTCAGCGAGGTTTCTATGATATCGACGATGCGGTCGATTTCGGCTTCGCTGATGATCAGCGGCGGGCACATGACCAGGCTGTCGCGAATGCCGCGAACCATCAGGCCGTTCTTGATGCACAGGTCGCGAACGATCGGGCCGGCCGTGCCTTCCTTGCCTGTGAACCGTTTGCTGGTCCCCTTTTCCGCCACGATTTCGACCGCGCCGATCAGCCCCAGCGAGCGTGCTTCGCCGACGAGCGGATGCGCATCGAGACGCTTCAACGCCTTGGCCAGATAAGGTCCCGTCACCGTCCGCGTCCGTTCGATCAGACCTTCGTTTTCGAGGATATCGATATTGGCCAAGGCTACGGCCGCACACGCCGGGTGGCCGGAATAGGTGTAGCCGTGAACGAAGTCACCGCCCTTGTCGATCAGGACATCGACGATCTTGCTCGACACGCCGACCGCTGAGATCGGCAGGTAGCCCGACGACAGGCCCTTGGCCATGGCAATCAGGTCCGGCTTGACGCCCCAGTGCTGGTGACCGAACCAGTGGCCCAGGCGACCGAAGCCGCAGATGACTTCGTCACAGATCAAGAGGATGCCGTATTTGCGGCAGATGGCCTCGACCTTGGGCCAATAGCTGTCGGGCGGAATGATGACGCCGCCAGCGCCCTGGACGGGTTCACCGATAAAGGCGGCAACGTTTTCAGGCCCGACCTTGAGGATACGTTCCTCGATCGACTGGGCGACGCGCGCGGCAAAGGCGTCGGCGTCCTCGCCAAAGCCTTCGCCGAACAGATAGGGCTGGTCGACGTGCTCGACTCCGGCAATCGGCAGATCGCCCTGTTCGTGCATGAAGGTCATGCCGCCCAGCGAGGCACCGGCGACCGTCGAGCCATGATAGGCGTTGCGGCGGCTGATGAAGATTTTGCGCTTCGGTTCGCCCTTCAGGTCCCAGTAGTAGCGTACAAGGCGGAAGATAGTGTCGTTGGCCTCACTGCCCGACGAGTTGAAGAAGACGTGCTTCAGGTCCGGGTTGGATTGCTGCATGATACCGGCGATCCGGGCCGCCAGGCGCACCGGCGGCGGTGTCGCCGTCTTGAAGAAGGTGTTGTAGTAGGGCAGTTCCAGCATCTGTTCATAGGCGACGCGGGCCAGTTCCTCGCGGCCATAGCCGACATTGACGCACCACAGGCCGGCCATGCCGTCGAGCAGCGATTTGCCTTCGGCGTCGGTGATGACGCAGCCATCGGCGCGGGTAATGATGCGTGAGCCGCCCAGTTCGTGCTGAAGCCTGTAATCCGACTGCGCCGGCAGGTGGTGCGCCATATCGAGCCGGCGCAGTTCGTTCATGTCGTAATTGCGGATAGGTGTGGCAGCGGTCATACAGCGAGTCCAGAAATACAGAGGAGGAGGTTCCGCGCTCCCGCCTCCCCTATTCGGCTGCCGCCGAGGCTGGGGAGGTGGCATCGAGGCCGTCAGGCCGATGATGACGGAAGGGCTGACCATAGAAGTCGGGGGCTGTGGCGCTTGCAATATGCACCGGTAGGCCCCGCCCACCGCCGTACGGCGGTCCCCCCTCCCCATAAATGGCGAGGGCGAAACTTCAAATAGGTTGTGTTATTCAGCCGCCAAAGTCAAATATTGTGATCACAATTTTGCGTGTTTCTCGGCGGCGGTGGTAATAGGCGCGCCACGCAGGGCCTTACCCAGTAATTGAAAAAACGCCTGGCTGTCGCGGTAATTGTCCACCTGCCACTCCGGATGCCATTGCACACCCAGAACCTGAGAGCCGCTGATATTGGCGCTGAACGCCTCAATCTGGCCGTCCGGCGCCGTCGCTTCGACGGTCAGACCGTCACCCAGCTTGTCCACCCCCTGGAAATGAACGGAATTAACCGTCAAGTGATCACGTCCATAGACTCCATGCAATACGCCGCCGGGCGTCAGAGCAACGGCGTGCGTGTAATCGAACATTTCATCGAAACCGGCCGTTTCCGGCGCATGATGCGCCAGCCGGTTGCCCAGGCCGGATCCAATGTCCCGGCGCAATGAGCCACCCAGCACGACATTGATCTCCTGAAAGCCCCGGCAAATCCCAAAGACCGGCTTGCCCATGGTGATCATACATTCGATCATGGCCAGCGAAACGTCGTCGCGGCCTTCGTCGAATGGCCCATCGCCGCCACCCTGTCCATAACGGTGCGCGCCGATATTGGATGGCGAACCGGTCAGCATCAGGCCGTCGAGATGACGCGTGACAGTGCCTGACGAAAAGCCTTCCATGACCGGTGGAATCAAAAGCGCGTGGCATTCGCCATAACGAATGGCGGCGCGGACATAGCGCTCCATCACGGCATGAGCATTCTCTACACCGACCGTGCGGTTGCAGGCCATGATGCCGACGACAGGCTTATCCGCCATTTTGTTCGTCCGTTGTTATTGGCGCCTCGTAGCCAAACTAGCCCATTTCGCGAAAATTGGAAGTATAAATTCGTCCGTAGGCAGAATATCAGTTCAGCAGCACCGCCGGCGAACATGCGTGGAAACTGATCCACACCTTTTCGTCCCAGGTGAAGTCCTCCTGATCCCAGCGCGTCAGGTTGGGTCGCACGACCTTGATAAGCCGGCCGCTGGCGATCTCGACCTCATAAATGGTCTCGGATCCCAGATAGACCAGATGCTTGATCACGCCGGCCACAACATTATAGCCTTCGGGCGCGTCCTCGACCTTGGGCGGATTATCGGTGCGCTTGTGCAGTTCGATCTTCTCCGGCCGGACAGCCGCCCAGACCGTACCCTTTTCCGGACCGGTGACACCGTGGTCGAGATAGACCGGGCCGATATCGGTCGTGTTGATGACGGCATGGTCCTTGGCGTCGACGTCGAGCGTGCCTTCGAACATGTTCACACTGCCGATAAAATCGGCGACGAAACGCGAATTGGGGAATTCGTACAGGTCCGACGGCGTCGCCACCTGTTGCAGCACGCCCTTGTTCATGACGGCGCAACGCGTCGCCATGGCCAGGGCCTCATCCTGGTCGTGGGTGACCATAATGAAGGTGATCCCGACCTTTTCCTGCAGGATGGCCAGTTCAGTGCGCATCTGGTCGCGCAGCTTGGCATCGAGCGCCGACAGTGGCTCATCCAGCAGCAGGACGCGCGGCTTCTTGACCAGGGCCCGTGCCAACGCCACACGCTGACGCTGGCCGCCGGACATCTGGTCGGGCTTGCGCGCGCCGAACCCACCTAGTTTGACCAGTTCCAGCGCTTCCTCGGCACGGCGTCGGCGCTCATCGGAGGAGACGCCGTCCATTTTCAGGCCATAGGCGACGTTGTCGAGCACCGTCATGTGCGGAAAGACGGCGTAGGACTGGAAGACCATGTTGACAGGGCGCTTGTTCGGCGTCGTCGTCGACATGTCCTGGCCGTCGATCAGCACGCGGCCTTCGGTCGGCATCTCGAACCCCGCCAGCATGCGCAGAAGCGTGGTCTTGCCGCAGCCGGACGGGCCGAGCAGCGAGAAGAACTCGCCCTCGTTGATGGTCAGCGAGACATTGTCCACGGCCGCGACCTTGCCGAAGCGTTTGGAGACATTATCGAACTGGATGATCGGATTGGACATTCTGTTCTCTGAGCCAGTGGAAGCTATTTCTTTTCGGCCGCGCCGCCGTCATGGCCCGCGGTCAGGGCGTCGGAGCCCTGGAATCTGAGCGCCAGGAAGGTCAGCAGTACGGTGACGATGATCAGTATGGTCGAGGCGGCATTGACCTCCGGCGTCACCGAGAAGCGGACCATCGAATAGACCTTGACCGGGAAGGTCACCGTATCGGGGCCCGCCGTAAAGAAGGTGATGACGAAGTCGTCCAGGCTGAGCGTAAAGGCCAGCAAGGCCCCCGCCACCAGCGATGGCGCGATGTGCGGAACGATAACATCCATCAATGTGCGAAACTCGGAAGCACCAAGGTCCCTGGCCGCTTCTTCCAGTTCGCGGTTGAAGCTGGCCAGCCGCGCCCGCACGACCACCGCGACGAACGGGAAGGAAAAGGAAACGTGGGCGATGATGATGGCACCGAGGTTCAGCGGCCAGACCAGGTCCTGCGGCCACGGCAGGACCTTGGCGAAGAAGACCAGCATGCCGACGCCCATGCAGATTTCCGGCACGACGATGGGGATGGCCAGGCCGGCATTGAAGGCCGTCTTGCCCGGGAAGCGGAACCGCCACAGAACGATCGCCGCCATGGCGCCGACGACGACCGAGATAATGGTCGACAGAAGCGCGATGGTCAGCGAGTTGCCGAAGGCCTCGATCAGGCTGGCGTTTTTAAAGGCCTTGTCGTACCAGCGCAGGGTAAAGCCGCGCCATACGGTCGTAAACCGCGAGTCGTTGAAGCTGAAGACCATCAGCGACAGCAAGGGCGCGTAAAGGAAGACCGTGACCAGGGCCAGCCAGACCTGCAACGGCCAGCGGCGCAGATATTCCAGCGGACCGGGGGGGACCTTGCGGGTTCTCACAGCGTCGCTCATGCCGCCCTCCCCGTATTCTTGCGTTCGACCAGCCCCTGAATGGCGATGCCGATGAACGTCATATAGACCAGCAGGAAGCTGAGCGCCGCGCCGAACGGCCAGTTGTTAGCGCGCTTGAACTGGCTCTCGATAACATTGGCGATCATTTGCGAGTCCGGCCCACCCAGCATGTCGGGCGTCAAATAGGACCCCAGCGCCGGAATGAAGGTGATCAGAATGCCCGACGCGATGCCGGCGCCGGCCATCGGCACCACGACATTGAAAAGCGTCGAGATGTGGCCTGCGCCCAGATCCAGCGACGCTTCGAGCAGCGACCGGTCCATGCGGTCCAGCGTCGAATAGAGCGGCAGGATCATAAAAGGCAGGTTGACAAAGACGAGGCCCAACACGACGGCGAAGTTGGTATTCATCAGTTCCATGGCGTGGAACTCACCCAGCATGCCGCCGGATACGGCATTGATGCCATCGAAAATCTTGTGCCAGGTCACATTGATATAGCCCTCGGTCCGCAGGAATGCCATCAGGGCGTAGGTCCGGATCAAGAGGTTGGTCCAGAAGGGCAGCATGATCAGCAGAAGCAGCCACGCCTTAGCCTTGGGCGGCGCGAAGGTAATGGCCAGCGCCACCGGAAAGCCCAGCACCAGGCAGATGAAGGTGGTGATCGCGGCGATCCAGATCGATTTGACGAAGATTGCCAGGTACAGCGGCTCAAAGGCGCGCTTGTAATTGTCGAAGGTCGTGAAGACCGAGATGTCGATCAGGCCGACATTCTGACCGAAGCTGTAAGCGAACACGATCGCCAGCGGGACAAAGAAGAAAACAATCAGCCAGAACAGGGGCGCACTGAGCATGGCCCCGAACATGCTTTTGGCCTGACGCCAGCTTTGCTCCATCTTTTTCTCCGGTCAAGCAACGGGGGCTCTTCGCACATCTTCCGAAGCGCTAACGCTTCGCTCCTTGAGCGCAGAACTCGGGCGGCCCATCGGCCTTGCCAGCGCTACGTGCTGGAGGGCTGGTGTGGAAACGAAAGACGCGCCGGAATAATCCGGCGCGTTCTGCACTCTTAGGATGCCTTGATGCGCGTCATGGCGGCGTCGTAAACCTGCGCGCGCTCCGGCCCTTCGAAGGCCGCGTACTCGCATTTGGCCATGACATCGGCCGGCGGGACGATGACCGGATTGTTCTTGTAGTCGTCGGGCATCAGCGCCTTGGCCGCGGCGTTCGGCGTCGGATACAGGATTTTTTCGTATATCTTCGCGCCAGCCTGTGCGTCCAGCATGTAGTTGATAAAGGCGTGCGCCTCTTCCGGATTCTTCGAATCCTTCGGGATGGCCAGGCAGTCCGAATTCAGCTGAGACCCTTCCTTGGGCACGACGAAACCCAGGTCCGGATCTTCCTTCATGACCTGGGCGATATCGCCATTATACTCCATAACGATATCGACTTCCTTGGACATCAGCATGTCCTGCCCGTCGTCGCTGTGGAAAGCCTTCACGTTCGGCTTCTGCTTGATCAACATGGCTTCGACCTGCTTCAGCACATCCTCCGAGATGCCGTTGACGCTGTGGCCCAGGTACTTGGCGCCAAGACGCATCAGGTCGCCCGATTCCGACAGAAGCGCGATGCGGCCCTTGTACTGATCCGAATCGAGCAGCCACTTCCACGAATCCGGCACGGCGCCGCCCTTCATGGCCGACTTGCGGTAGCCGATGCCAAGCACCAGCCAGGTATAGGGGACGGAAAACTTGCGGCCCGGATCGTAGATCGGGTCCATGAAGGCGGGGTCGACATTCTTGAGGTTGGGAATCTTGGTGTGGTCGAGCGGCAGCAGCAGATCGGCCTGCGACATGTAGGTAACGAAGTCGTTCGATGGTACGATGACGTCGAAACCGGAATTGCCGGTCTTGATCTTGGCGAACAGTTCGTCGTTGGTGGCGAAGATCGACATATTGACCTTGATGCCCGACGCCGTCTGGAAATCCGCCAGCGTCGTGTCGCCGATATAGGTGTCCCAGTTATAAAAATTGATAGCCTTGCCGCCCTTGCCGGCAGGCTTGGTACAGCCGGACAAACCGGCAAAGCTGATGCCTACGGCTGCGGCGCCAAGGCCGGCCAGAAGCGAACGACGTCCAAACTTGCTCATGAGGTGTCTCCTAAAGCTGGGGCCCTGACCGGCTCTGTCCGGCGTGATAATCGTTAATGAAGAGGAATACGGCTTCGACGGCTTGTCAATCGCAAAACGTGATCACAAGCCGCCTTATCCGGCACTATTCGCAAGCGCGTAACAAAAACACCCCGCTACGCGCCCTTATCCGTCCGCGATCATCCGTACGCGGGCAAATATCTCTTCGAAGGCCTGCTGCTGCGCCGCGGCAGACGGCTACGCGAAACGCTCCGTTTCAACACTGCATCGGGCGGAGAGAGACCGCCGCGATACCATCTGCCACCTCAGGCGTTACGCAGGTACCAGTCGTAGTCGAGCGACGTCACCTCCTCATAGAAGCGCGCCTGCTCGGTCCGCTTCACCTTGACATACATGTCGACAAACCGCTGCCCCAGATAGTCGCGCAGAACGCTGGACTTGTCGAGGTAGTCTATGGCCGCGAACCAGTTGGTCGGCAGGATGGCGCCGCTTTCGGCCGCTGCCGCATAACCGTTGCCAACGACCGCCGGACCGGGATCGGTCTTCTGTGCGATGCCGTGGTGGGCGCAGGCGAGAATCGCCGCCAGCACCAGATACGGATTGCCATCGGCGCCGGCGACGCGATGTTCGACGTGGCGCGTATGGGCCGGGCCCGCCGTGACACGGAGGCTGACCGTGCGGTTGTTCACGCCCCAGGTCAGGCCGACCGGCGCGTACGAATTGGCCTTGAAACGCTTGAACGAATTGGCGCCGGGCGCGAGAATCCCCATGCAGTCGGCCAGGTGGTCCTTCATGCCGCCGATCATATTGTGCAGCAAAGACGAGCCCGACGGGTCCTCGGCGGCGCAGAGGTTCTTGCCGTCCTTGTCGGCCACGGAGATGTGGACATGAAAGCCCGAGCCGGCACGGTCGGGCCACGGCTTGGCCATGAAGGTCGCCTCGATGCCGAGGCTGAGCGCCACCCCCTTGGCCAGGCGCTTGTACATCACCGCGTCGTCGGCGGCGCGCAGAGCATCAGCCTTGTGCTTCAGCGTCAGTTCGACCTGACCAGGGGCGAACTCGGAAATCGCCCCTTCCAAAGGGATGTTCTGTTCGTCGGCCGCCTCCCACAACTGACGGAAAAAGGCCCCGTGGGCTTCGATTTCCGGCAGGCCATAGACCTGGATGCCCTTGGGCGTCTCATCGGTCGAGAAGGTCCGGGCGGGCTTCAGTTCGCCGCCCTCGCCGCGTTCGATATCGACAAGGTAGTATTCCAGTTCGCACGCCACCACCGGCGTCAGGCCATCGGCCTTGTAGCGGTCGAGCACGCGTTGCAGCACGTGGCGCGGATCGAGGTCGTTGGGCGTGCCATCCAGCTCATAGATCGACAGCATGACCTGGCCGACGTCGTCGCCCAGCCACGGGGCGGGCACCAAAGTCCCCGGCACCGGCCGCGCCACGCGATCGGCGTCACCGTCTTCCCAGACCAGCCCCGTCTCTTCGCAGTCGGCGCCCAGCGTGTCGACGACCAGGATCGACCCCGGCAGGAAGCGGCCATATTCATAGATCGGCAGCAACTCATGCCTGCGCAGGCGTTTGCCGCGCGGCACGCCCGTCATCGAGGTGAACAGTATCTCGAAATAATTGATGTGCGGGTGGGCATCGAGAAAGGCCCTGGCCTCCTCGGAGGTCGCGACCATGGGGTGAGTGGGTAAATATCCGCTTGTCATTATTCGCGACCTTTTTTTGCTTGCGCTAACGCTTCGCTCCTTGAGCGCAGTGCGACCATGGGATGCGGGGGAAGGCTCATTTCGTGTCTCTCACATGAATATGGTCAGGCTTAAGCCCGGCTTGGACGCGTTTATACATCGCGGTATAGGCCGCTTCGATATGGCGCGTCGAGCGTGCCGTGTCGAATAGCGCGCAGCCGGCCAGGTTGCCGGCGAGTTTGGCTCGGAGCGCAGCCAGACGCTCCGGATCGAGCGCCAGGTCAATCGCCAGCCGTTCATAGCCATCGGCCGTTTCAGCGACCAGCTCCGGCAGGCCCACGGCGTGAAGAAGGCTGGCGCCCATGCGTGCGGCAAACGACCGGCCAAGCATCGTCACGACGGGCACGCCGGCGCGCAAAGCGCTGCTGGCGGTCGCGCCGGCATTATAGGGGTGGGTATCGAGAAACAGCCCCGCCAGTGCCTGCCGCGCCTGATGGTCGGCCAGCGGAACGCGTGGTGCGAAGACCAGCCTGGCACTATCGACGCCCAGCCGTTCGGCTTCCGCCTTGAGATTACGGATAGCGGCTGGCGTTTTTACATAGAGCCACAGGACACTGCCGGGTACGCGCCCGAGAATCCGCATCCATGACGCAAAGACGTCCGGCGTAATCTTGTAATTCAGGTTGAAGCAGGAGAAGACAAAACCATTCTCCGGCAAGCCGGCTTCGGCGCGGGTGAGAACGCGGCTCACCGTTGCCTGACGGTCGTCGTTCACCTGGAAGCTTGGCAAATAGACGATCTTTTCGACGTAATGCGGCTGCGCTTCAGGCGGAACCGTCACCGGATCCGCGATCAGATAGTCGATATAGGGCGCCCCCATGGTGCCGAGAAAGCCGATATAGCTGACCTGGACCGGCGCAGCGCGGTGGGCAAAAATACCTGTCCGGCAGTCCTTGGTGAAACCATTGAGATCGACGGCGATATCGATCTTGAAAGCCCGCATCAGCGAGGCGACGTCAATATCTTCCCGGCCGGCGACATCGACAAAATGATCGACGGCGCCCGTCACACGGTCACGCCAGTATCCGGACCCGGCTCTCAGGGAAAAGGCGTAGGTTTCGAACGTCTTGCGGTCGTGACGCTCCAGCACCCCCGCCAGCAGATAGGTTACGGGATGTTCGTCGAAATCAGCCGAAACATAGGCGACGCGTATCCGTTTGGGGCGCGGCCGGGGATTGAGCGGTCCAAGGTCAGTCTTTGCCGGATAGTGCTCGGCCGCAAAGGCTTCGGCTGCCAGCCGGTGCAGCTCCGGTGCATCGATCAGCGATTGCAGCAAAAATGGCGTCGCGGGGCGCTCGCCCCCGCGCACGCGCTCAACAATGTTGGCGATACGCGCGTCAAAGCCCTTCCAGTCCGACAGGTGCATCCGGTTGTGCAGCGCCTGTCCCGCTACCCAGGGGTAGTCAGGGCGCAGGTCCAGGGCACGCTCATAACTCGCGACAGCTTCCTCCAGGTGATCCATCTGCTG
>CBIHPL010000012.1:0-17805 GCA_966212005.1 uncultured Asticcacaulis sp. | reverse complement strand
AACATCATAAATATCCGCCCCCTTATAATAGGTGGCGAAATCCATGACGCGAATATCGCCATCCACGATATCCGCCACCGTCTGCGCATAGATGGACGTAGATGGCGTAATAAAATCAACGACTTGCGCGCCACGCGCTCTAAGCAGATGCGCGAAATAGGGATCCCCTTCTCCGAGTACAGCAACGCGCTTGTTTTCAACCGCGACCGCGCTCAGGGCCGCGATCATGTCCAGCTGCTCGCGACGGTCCGTGCCATGCTTGGGAGAGACCTCTCCCTGTTCGAAGCGGTAGTCAAACTTCGCACCGGCAGCCTGGCCGGCAACCGCCTTGCTGACCGCAGCCAGGTCCGCCTGCGGCTTCAACGGCAATATCGGCCATATGGCAGTATGCATGCCTTTTCCAACGAGCGATTCCGGGATGGTGTCATAACCGAACCGCGCATTGAAGCCGCCTTCGGCATCCATGACCCGCTGTAGCAGTTCCAAGGGGGCAACCGCGGCGTCCTTGATGGCCTGGATAGCGCTCTCGTTGACGGGCGGTGTCGCCAATATGGCCTTATCGTAGGTCTCGCCGGCCGCATCCAGCGCATGTTCCAAGTCGCCGGCCAGGTTCTCGAGGCGGCCGACAAACTGGCAGTCATCGGCATACCGCATGACCTGTTCAGAACATGGCCCCTGCGGCCAGGCCGCCAGCATCTTTTCCAGAAAAAGCTCATAGCTTTCCGAATAGGCGCGCTTGGTCACAAACGAATCCGGAAGCCAGCCGAACTCCATCTCATGACGCCACAGGGAGGCGAGCCAGTGCAGGGGATGGCGCACAAAACAGAAATTGAAAGGCCGGCTTTCGAAGTCGGGCTCGGCGGCCGCCTGAACCGGGGTCAGGTGCAACGGAAAAAGGCGCTTCTGCACAAGGCCCGACTTCCACAAGACATGCGACACCCAGTGTCCGCCCGTGCGGCCCACATGGTAGAAGGTTGAGTTGGGGAGAATAAGTGGCATCTGGTCACCGTTTTGTGCCGTACCGCCGCCCTATACAATCGCGATTTCAAAGCGCGAATGTTAATAAAAACAACGGATAAAGTTAACTATGTCGCCGTCCCGGTTCAGCGAGCATTATTTCTAAATGAATCGGCACGGTAATCAACGGCTCACACGAAAATGTCAGGCTTTCGCCACGAAAAAACAACCGACGGCGCGATTTACACATACTTGGAAGGGATATCGTGCCTTTCAGATGGGGCGGACGGGCAACGGCGCTCCGGGTTTTTGTCTGGCCGCGATATTGAGCCAAAAACCACCGTACACTTTTTGCCATATCGCTCTACTTCAGCTCCGGCGCTTTCCGCTTTCGTCGCCTGCTCGAAGACGTAACCTGCCTTGAGCAGGTCGGCATCGCTCCATTTGCCGCCCATGAAGGACAGGCCGACCGGCATCCCCTGGACAAATCCCATGGGAACCGTCAGGTGCGGGTAACCGGACGTGGCCGGCAACTGTGTCGCCGACGGCCCGTTATAGACGTCGCCAAGGATCGGGTCCGACTTCCACGCCGGGGCATAGGTCGGCGCGACAAGGAATTCGACGTCGTGATCCTTCAACAACCCGTCGAGGCGGGTTGTCGATATGGCCTGCGACCTGGTGACCGCGGCGATATAGCCAGGGTCGTCGAGCCCGGTCTTTGCCTGCGCGATCTCGAAAATCTCCTGGCGGAAATAGGGCATCTCCTTGCCGGAATTGGCCGAGTTGAACGCAATGACGTCGGTCAGGGTCCGGGTTTTGACGGTCGCCGGCGTCGTCGCCAGATAGGCATTGAGATCGGCTTTCAACTCATAGGTCAGGACGCTGAATTCGGCATCGTCCAGTCCCAGCGTCGAGGAGTCCCTGATATCGACCAGGACGGCGCCGGAGGCTTCCAGCGATTTCAGCGCGGCTTCGAAAACGGCAACCGTCTTGGGTTCGCCGCCCATCTTGTCGCGCAGCACTCCGATGCGGACACCCTTGAGCGATGCCCCCCGAAGCGCCGCAACATAGTCCAGCTTCCTTTCATCGGCCTCGGCGGTCGCCTTGTCGGCCGGATCGCTGCCGGCCATGACGCTCAGCAGCGCGGCGATATCGGTCACCGACCGGCCCATGGGTCCCGGCGTATCCTGGCTATGGCTGATCGGCACGACATGGGTTCGCGACACCAGCCCGACCGTGGGCTTCAAACCCGCCAGCCCGTTCATGGCGGACGGGCAGGTCACCGAACCGTCGGTTTCAGTCCCGATGGCGACGGGTGCCAGGCTGGCGGCCACCGATGCGCCCGAGCCGCTTGAGGATCCGCACGCGGTCCGCGTCAGGTCGTAGGGATTGGCGACCAGGCCGCCGATGGCGCTCCAGCCGCTCATCGATCGGGTCGAGCGGATATTGGCCCATTCCGACAGGTTGGTCTTGCCGAGGATGACGGCGCCGCCCGCCCTGAGATTCGCAACCGAAGGCGAATCGCGCCCGGTCAGATTGTCCTTCAGCGCCAGCGACCCGGCCGTCGTCGCCATCGGGTCCCTGGTCTCGACATTGTCCTTGACGAGCACCGGTATGCCGGCCATCGGCCCTGACGCCTTGCCGGCCTTGCGCGCCGCATCGGCAGCCCTGGCTTGCGCGACCGCATCCGGGTTAACGGCGATGACGGAATGGAGCTTGCCGTCAAGCGCGGCGATGCGGGCAATCGCCGCCCTGGTGAGCTCCTCCGCCGAAAACTCGCCGCGCGCCATGGCGGTCTGAAGTTCGGGAATGGTCTTTTCCTCGACCAAGGCCCGTGTCGCCGCCGCAGGGCTGGCCACGACGGGCGACGCCACGAGCGCGAGCGCGGCAACGGACAGCAACGAATTTGACATGACGGCCCCTTGAAAAGTCTCAATCGATACTTGCCCGGATCGCAAGCAATGACAAGGCTTGCCAGCTCCGTTCATCCTCCGTAGAACCGCGCCTTTCACGGAGATGCACCATGGACCTGAACCCGATCATGCTGGCCGCCGGCGCCGAGATCCTGCGCATCTATGCGACCGACTTCGCCGTAACGGACAAGTCGGACGCCTCTCCGGTCACGGAAGCCGACCAGCGCGCCGAGGCCATAATTCTGGAAAACCTGAAGCGTCTGGCGCCCGATATACCGGTCGTCGCCGAAGAGGAGGCCGCCGCGGGCCGCGTGCCATCGACCGCCACGCGTTTCTTCCTGGTCGATCCGCTGGACGGCACCAAGGAGTTCATTTCCAGAAATGGGGAATTTACGGTCAATATCGCGCTGATCGAGAACGGCGAACCGGTGCGCGGCGCCGTCTATGCGCCGGCATTGGGCAGGCTTTACTGGGGCGCGCGCGGCGAAGGCGCCTTCATGGCCGATATTGCTGATGGCCAGCCAGGCAAGGCGCGGCCTATCCGCGTCCGCAAGGCGCCATCAGAGGGCCTGTCGGCGGTCGGTTCCCGGTCGCACGGCGGCGAGGAAACGCAAGCCTATCTCAAAGCCTTCGAAATCGCCGATTTCGTCGCGGCCGGATCGTCCTTGAAGCTGTGCCTGCTGGCGGAAGGCAAGGCCGATATTTATCCGCGCATGGGACGCACCATGGAATGGGACATCGCCGCGGGTGACGCCATCCTTCGCGCTGCCGGCGGCCGGGTCGAGACGCTGGACGGCCAGCCCCTGCTTTACGGCAAGCGTGACCAGGCATCCGACAGCGACTTCGCCAATCCGCACTTCGTCGCCTTCGGAGATCCGCAGATCCGCGCATAGACCAATGGAATCTTGACGTTCTTGCGTGCTGATCAGCGTGGGAACAGGACGCGTTGCGAGACTAATCTGCCGGACAGTTTGTCTGGAATGTCTTTCACATGCGTACCGTTGCTTCCCTTGCATTTGCGTTATCCATCATTGCCGCGTCGCCTGCCGTGGCCCAGCAACCCGTCGGCGACCTGATCGGCGACGCGCCCACAAAGACCTACACGGTCGTCAAGGGCGATACCCTGGCCGATATCGCCCGCGAACACCGGATAGGGCTGGTCGAGCTGCTGGCCGCCAATCCGGCTGTAACGTCCAATACGATTTCGATCGACCAGGTCCTCACCATCCCGACGCAACGCCTGCTGCCCCCCGGCGAACGGCGAGGCATTGTCGTCAACCTGGCGGCGCTGCGTCTCTTCCGGTTCGACGCGTCAGGCGATGTCGAGACCTATCCGGTCAGTGTCGGCCGCGAGGGCTGGGACACCCCGACCGGAACGACGACCATCGTCAGCAAGCGCAAGAACCCGGAGTGGCGCGTGCCCGCCTCCATCCGCGCCGAGGATCCCGGCCTGCCGGAGGTGGTGCCGGCCGGGCCTAAAAATCCTCTCGGCCGGTATGCGTTGAGGCTGGGATGGGACGGCTACCTGATCCACGGCACCAATGCGCCGTCGAGCATCGGCAAACCGTCCAGCCACGGCTGCATGCGTCTCTATCCGGAAGATATCGCGGCCTTATACGCGGTGGCCGGGGTCGGCGACGACGTGACGGTCATCGAGAACCCGATTACGCTGGGGCAGAGCGCCGGTCGGCTCTATCTGCAGGTTACACCCACCCGCGCCCAGGCCAAACAGATCGCCAGCTATGAACCCGTGACACCGCTTGGTCCTTCGGACGACGCGGTTCGCGCGCTTGAGGCGCGTGTGGCGGACCTGGAAGCGCGCGGCCTGCGAATCGACGAACAGGCGGTTCAGGCAGCCATCCAGCGCCACGACGGCATTCCGGTGGCGATTGCCAACATTCCGGCGAACGCCCTGGCCGCCAACACGACCGCTACGACGCAGACCAGTGTCAAGGAGCGGAACTGGCTGGACGCCTTTGTCGCGGTCGCCATTCGCGTCATCGACGGCATAGCCGCGGCGGTCACGAAAATAAGGACGGCGTAAGTTTGCCGTCATAATGCCATCTTCTCCATGGATATAGCGTATCAGTATCCATGGAGTACCTATGCTTAACAGACGTCAGTTGATCGGAGCAGCGCCTGCCATTGCGACCGCGGGCCTTATTCAGGCAAACACCGCCGAAGCCGCCGACACCGCCGTCCCCCCGCATCTCCTGACCCTGGCCAGACAGGCTCTGTCCCGTCACAAAAACCGGATCCGCAATCTCGACCGGATCGCCATCGCCGACTTTTCGGCCCATTCATCGAAGCCGCGTTTCCATCTTGTCGACCTGCGGACCGGCAGGGCGCGAAGCTATCTGGTGGCGCACGGCAAGGGGTCGGACCCCGCGCATACCGGGTGGCTGAAGTCCTTCTCCAATGCTCCGGGTTCGGAAGCGACGTCGCAGGGCGCCTATGTGACGGCCGATACCTATTCCGGCAAGCACGGCTATTCGCGTCGTCTGCTTGGCCTGGATGCCGGCAACTCCAATGCCTATGACCGCGCTATTGTCATTCACAAGGCGTGGTACGTCAGCGACCAGATGGCGCGTGCCGGTGCGATCGGCCGCAGCCAGGGCTGCTTTGCCTTTTCCGAAAAGGACCATGGCGCGGTCATGGATCTGTTGGGACCCGACCGGCTTATACTCGCCGTCAAGGCCTAGCGCCCGCCGAACGGACTTAACGTCGCTCATCTCTCAATTGAGATTTTGTGGTTTGTCGCTGTTTGCCCGCGTGACTACATAGCCTTCAGATTTCCTGAAGGTCCCGCCGTGTCCGCTGAACAGCTTACCCACCTCAAAAGGCTAGAAGCCGAAGCCATCTTCATCATGCGTGAAGTGGCCGCCGAATTCAAAAATCCGGTCATGCTCTATTCGATCGGCAAGGATTCGTCGGTCATGCTGCACCTGGCGATGAAGGCCTTCCACCCGTCGAAGCCGCCCTTCCCCCTGCTGCACGTCGACACGACGTGGAAGTTCCGCGAGATGATCCAGTTTCGCGACGATACGGTGAAGACGCTCGGCCTGACCCTGCTCAAGCACACCAACCCCGACGGCGTGCGCGACAATATCAATCCGTTCGACCACGGCTCGAACACCTATACCAACATCATGAAGACCGATGCGCTGAAGCAGGCGCTGACTGAGCACGGCTTCGACGCGGCCTTCGGCGGCGCGCGCCGCGACGAGGAAAAGTCGCGCGCCAAGGAACGCATCTTTTCGTTCCGCACGCAGAACCACGGCTGGGACCCCAAGAACCAGCGTCCGGAACTGTGGAACCTGTACAATGCCCGCGTGAAGCCGGGCGAATCGATCCGCGTCTTCCCGCTGTCGAACTGGACCGAGCTCGACATCTGGCAATATATCCTGATGGAAAACATCCCCATCGTGCCGCTCTATTTCGCCCAGAAACGCCCGGTCGTGAAGCGTGGCGGCCAGCTGATCATGGTCGATGACGACCGCCTGCCGCTGCAACCCGGTGAGACGCCAGAGATGAAGTCGGTGCGCTTCCGCACGCTCGGCTGCTATCCGCTGACCGCCGCCGTCGAATCCGAAGCCGACACACTGGAAGAGATCGTCGCTGAAATGCTGACGACACGAACCTCGGAACGCTCGGGCCGCCTGATCGACCACGACGAACAGGGCTCGATGGAAAAGAAGAAGCGCGAAGGCTATTTTTGATCATGAATGCTATAGTTGATACGCGCCTCGACACCCGCGCCCTGATCGATTACCTGGCCAGCCACGAAAAGAAGTCGATGCTGCGCTTTTTGACGTGCGGCAGCGTCGATGACGGCAAGTCGACCCTGATCGGCCGGTTGCTGTATGACACCAAGCTGATCTTCGAAGACCAGCTGGCCGGCATCGAAAAGGATTCGAAGAAGTTCGGCACGGTCGGTGAAGACATCGACCTGGCGCTTCTGGTTGACGGGCTGCAGGCCGAGCGCGAACAGGGCATCACCATCGACGTCGCCTACCGTTTCTTCACGACCGAAAAGCGCAAGTTCATCGTCGCCGATACGCCCGGCCATGAACAATATACGCGCAAAATGGCGACCGGCGCGTCGAACTCGGACATGGCCGTCATCCTGATCGACGCGCGCAAGGGCATCCTTACCCAGACGCGCCGCCATTCGTTCATCGTATCTCTTTTGGGCATCAAGCACGTCGTCCTGGCGGTCAACAAGATCGACCTGATGGACTACTCACAGGACGTCTTCGACCGCATCGTCACCGAGTACAACGCCTTTGCGTCCGGTTTCGGCTTCGAGACGCTTGAGGCCATTCCATTGTCGGCGCGCTATGGCGACAACGTCCTTGAACGCAGCGACAAGATGCCGTGGTACAAGGGTCCGACGCTGGTCCAGCACCTGGAAACCGTCGACATTTCGCGCGACCTGACGACCCGTCCCTTCCGCCTGCCGGTGCAGTGGGTCAACCGTCCCGACCTCAATTTCCGCGGCTTTTCCGGCACGATCGTGTCCGGCGCCATCCAGCCAGGCGATCCGATCCTGGTCGCCAATTCCGGCAAGACGTCGAAGGTCAAGTCGATCTCGACCTATGACGGCGACCTGGCCCGCGCCGTCGCCGGCCAGGCCGTGACGCTTACCCTGGAAGACGAGATCGACATCTCGCGCGGCGACGTCCTGGTCCCGCCAGAAGCCCGTCCGGAAGTCTCCGACCAGTTCCAGGCGCACCTGATCTGGATGAGCGAGGACGAGCTGATCCCAGGCCGTCCGTATCTTATCAAGGTCGGTTCGCGCACCGTGTCGGCCAGCATCACCGACATCCGCCACAAGGTCGACGTCAACAGCTTCCAGCAGCTGGCGGCCAAGACGCTCAAGCTCAACGAGGTCGCCGTCGTCAACCTGGCGACCCAGGATGCAGTGGCCTTCGACGCCTATGCCGACAACCATGAAACCGGCGCCTTCATCGTCATCGACCGCGTGTCGAACCTGACGCTGGGCGCCGGCATGATCGATCACGGCCTGCGTCGCGCCACCAATGTCCACTGGCAGGCGCTGGACGTCTCCAAGGCGACGCGCGCCGCCGCCAAGGGCCAGAAGCCGGCCGTGCTGTGGTTCACCGGCCTGTCGGGGTCGGGCAAGTCGACCATCGCCAACCTGGTCGAAAAGAAGCTGCTGAGCCTGGGCCACCACACCTACCTGCTCGACGGCGACAATGTCCGCCACGGCCTGAACAAGGACCTCGGCTTCACGACCGGGGACCGCGTGGAGAACATCCGCCGGGTCGCTGAGGTGTCTAAGCTGATGATCGATGCCGGCCTGATCACGCTGGTCTCGTTCATTTCGCCGTTCCGCGCCGAACGGCAACTGGCGCGCGAACTGATGGGTGACGGTGAATTCATCGAGATTTACGTCTCGACCCCGCTGGAAGTCGCCGAACAGCGCGACGTCAAGGGCCTTTACGCCAAGGCTCGCGCCGGCGAGATCAAGAACTTTACCGGCATCGACAGCCCGTACGAGGCGCCGGAAAATCCAAGTATCACGGTCGATATGACGACATCTTCCGCTGAAGACGCCGCTCAGCAGATCGTGAGCTACATGCTGAACCAGGGATATCTGAACGCCGGTCCGGACTTCGAAATCTGACCTACAGCGGGACCAGTCCGCCGTAATGATATATATGTGTGGTACCCGCTTAAATCACCTGACAATGGCCGTGCAAGACAATATGGTCTTTGCAAATCATAGCCTTGTGGGATCGTCGATAGAATGAGGGTGCTGTTTTACGAGGATCCGCTGACGGATCAGAACGCATTCATGTGGCGCGTGGCGCACATCGAAAAGGATGCGCCCTGCCTCATCGAGCTCATACGGTCCGGAGCCGACGCCCGGATGCTCGTGTCGGGTCATTTTTCGCACCTCGCCTGCGAACACGGCATAGAAGAGCCGTCCCTGATCACTGTGGAAGAAGATACGCTGCTGTCGTGCCTGCCCACGCCTCAACTCAACGTCAATACACTGTTCCAAGACCATTACGGCTACCTGATGGGCTATTCCGGCCCTGAGGGAGACACAGGCGACGCCGCGCGGGCAAAGTCCCTGGCAGATGCCTTTGCCGCCGTCCTGTCGCCCAGGCTCGACGGCTTCGAACCTGACATCATCGTGACCTGGGCGCCGGCGCCTCACCTGCGATTGCTCTTCCCAAAGGCCTTGATCCTGCACAAGGAAGCCAGTCTTTTCACCCGCTCTCCCTATCTACTGACGTACTATCTCGATCCGTTGGGCTTTCACAAATGGTCCTACGCCGCGCAGACCCAGCGGATAAAATCCCAGCCCGGCGACGCCCTGGCCGCGCTGCACCGGGTCAGGGGTGCGCTGAAAGAAGCCTTCGAAACCCTCGACAGCACGGCCGATCTTATCGCCGAAACGGCGCCGTTCCGCGAGCGGACCTTGCTGGCCAATCATACTAATGGCGTGTTCTTCCATGACAGCGCCTGCACATACCGCTCCCAGGCACACACCGTACTGGACGTCTTGGAAAAGACACCGTCCGATACAGCCGTTATCGTTACCGAACATCCAGATTGCCGGGCCCTGACCCTTCCGGAAATCGCACATATAAAGTCCCGTTACCCGAACGCCTTTATCTGGCCCGAACTCAGGAACCGGCCTGGCTCAGGGCAGCAGCTGGTCCGCCATGCCGACCGGGTCGCGACCGTATGTTCCAGTGTAGGTCTTCAGGCCCTCCTGTGGCAGAAGCCGCTTTTGGGACTGGGAGACAATCATCTGGGACGGCTGGCCGTTGATATCGAGCAGTCAGAGCACAAATGCGACAGGTGCGATGATATCGCGACTTGGCTCACCTTCAACTACAGCTATCCGGACATCCTCTTGGGCCAGAAAGCGTGGCTCTTCGATCACCTGACGGCGCGGCTTGAACAATGGAGAACCGCCAGCGCGGACGACTATTTCGCCGAACCTATTGCCGTCAGGAGCCGCATGGCGGCAATGCATATAGACCACGCCCGAACCTCGACCCTGAAGTCGTTCGGCCGGCGGCTAGGGACCAGCCGGCTTTTCGACCGTGTCGATTTCAGCCAAAACAGTCTCTTTCCATCCGGATGGGCCGACGCCCAGCCAAGCACATTCGGCCCTTACCGATGGACGGCCGGCACCAGGGCAACGGTGCGGATACCCATTGCGAAAGGCCCTGATCGCCAGGTGCGGGTGCAACTGGGCACGCACGAAGGCTGCAAAAATCAAATCGCCCGGATCGGCATAGGCGACAGAACCCTGGCGACACTGCCGCTCCCCCTCGAATCTGGCGCTCAGACCCTCACCTTCTCAGTGCCCGACGAACTGATCGGCGAGATTTTTACGACCCTGTGGATCGAGGCGTCTGAGATTTGCCCCCCCCACGCCGGAGCGGCCGCACTAGGCCTTATCTCGTCGAAGATCGAGGTATCGACGGCCACGCAGGCGCAGACCCCACATTGGATATCGCGCGATTTCCTGCATTCGATCATCATTCCGACCCTGAATGGCCGCGAGACACTTGAAGTCGTCCTTCCCGATCTCCTGGCGTCAATTCCTGCCGATACCGAAGTCGTCATCAGCGACAACCACTCTTCCGACGGGACGCTGCAATACCTGAAACAGTTCGACGACCGGCGCCTGCAGGTTGTCACGCCACCCTCGCAGTTCGATTACGGACGCAACACCGACTTCGCCTACTCCAAGGCGACAGGAGTCTGGCTGAGCCATATGGGCGACGACGACCAGATCCTCCGCAGCCGCTTCCCCGTCCTGGAAAATGTGATCGAAACCAGCGGCGCCGACATGATTTTCGCCAGCCGCCTGCGCTACCACTGGCCAAACTATCCCGAGGCAACGCTCGCCAATACGATTGATCCGACGGAGTTTGACGACACGATATTTCTGCTGTCCGGCCCCGAAGCGGCTCGGCGCCTGGTGAACTCCAGCAATATCCGCCATACGGGTTCCGTCGTCCTGCATCGTGACCTCGTCAGAAAGGTCAGGGATGTGAACCGTGGCGTCTTCATGCCGCAACGTCTTGGCGAATATTTTGCCTACCGCGTGGCGGCAGGCCTGAGTACGCGTGTCGCCTTCGTGAACCGGCCGATCGTCGTCATTGGCCGGCATAGCAAGAGCATCGGCACCTCCTTGCATGTCGGCGCAGCGCAAGGCCGCGCCTACGGCACCGACGTGGAACGCGAGATCGGCAGTGTACATGCCGGCACCGGTTTCAACGTCCAGGGCCAGCAGCCGTTTTCGCTGGAAGCCGCGCTTCAGGCCGCCGATGTGCTCAAGCCGACCCTGGGGCCGCTGCCCCTCGACTTCCGCCGCTATTACAAGCTGATAGAGCAGGAACTGCAGGCCCGTGTATCCAGGGGGCAACTCAGCCAGATGGAGATGGAGCAGGCGCTGGAAAGCGGAGAGCGCGTACTGGGCCCTCGCATGCGCCTCCAGACGCAAGCGCCGCTGGCGTTCGGGTGCCCGCAATCCGCCGTCCCGGACTGGGGCTGGCCCGACCGGGTCGATGGAAATTCCGTCGGAGTTGCGAACATCAACGGCGTGGCGGCCTGGTTCGATGCGATCTATGCCACGCACCAGGCGACCGCATCACTGCATTCGGAGCGGCCCGATTCCGTGCCGACGCGATGGCTGGATAGCTAAGCGATATTCCAAAAAAGCGTGCAGCGGTTTCTGGCTAAGTATTGCAACGAAACAAAAACTTAGAGCGGAATGAGGATTCATTCCGCTCTAAAGTCTAGTGTCCCCAGCGATCTCCCAGCCTGTCGATAAGCTGGCGCGTGGCCGATCTCAGGGCACGGGGATCGATCACAAAGTCGGTATGGCCAGCGCGTCGCGTCAGGTCCTCGTCCGCCTGGAAGCTCTCACCGAAGACGTAACCCAGTTCGAACCCGCGGATTTGCGCCATGCTGCCGACAATGTACATGACATAGTCTTGGTCCGCCATGTTCAGGACAGCCGACTTTTCTGTCGCAAAGCAGCAGTTATAGAGACCCGCACCCTCGGCGCCGGCAATAACCGCGCTTTCCTTGAACAGGTTGATTTCGTCCACAAGCTTGAACTTGTCGGGGCTGACGACCTCAAAGTTGAACTCCTCGGTCAGTATATCCTTGACGACATTATAGTTGACCATGTTGCGCCAGGTCGTGCGGGCTTCGCGGCTGATAAGGATGCGACGCGACGGCCGGCTGGGGTTGGGTCCGACGCGGTCGATCATTTCGCGATAAATCTGCTCGCTGTAGCGCGAGAAGATGGCCGGCCAAAGATGCGGAACAATCAGTTCATCGCAATAGACAGTCCCATCCGGATAAATGGGAACCAGCCGGTCCGCGGTAACCCCGACGAGTTCCAGCATCTCCCTTTGGTATCGCTTCAGATCCCAAGGCACTGCAAATCTGGCGTCGGGACAGATTTCCCGCGCGACCAGAACGCGTGGGAAACATTGCAGCAGGAAGTGCGAGTGGAAATTGTGCACGCCCGGCGAAAAACAGAGGGGGATCAGTTGTCCCTTGTAATTCTGCCTGTGGCCGACCTCGAACTCGCTTGTGCGCGAGAGGCCCTCTCCCTGCGCCCGCTTGAAGACCTCGGTCTTGAGGTATTGTCCCGGCTCGTTGAAGTCTTCTATGACTTCGCCGCGGTTGGTGACGTAGACATAGGTCGAATGGACCGGGTCGGCGGAATAACGAATACCGCCGCCACGGACGAAAGCCGCGTAATGGCTGATATCGATCGGACCTTCAATGGCGTGGCGAGTGTACGGAGGCAGAGGTGAGGTGGACTTGATAACAACAGGCCGCTTGATTTCGACGGTCTCGAGGTGTCCACGGTTGGTAAAGCCCTTGCCATAGGACGCAACACGGAAATTCTGATTGCCGGAATCCGCCTGTGCATGGACATTTACAAAGCGCACCGGGATATTGTTCGCGCCTTCAGCTTCAAGCGCAAATGGTTCCCGCAGCCCGCTGATGACCACAACCGCCCGCTCACGTGGCCCTGCCGACGTATTGCAAAGATAGGGTCGCACCTCGACGTCCAGCGAGGGGAAACGATCGCTGATCACCCTGACCTGCGACATAATCCAGTCGAGGCTTCCGGTGAAACAGACGAAAGCACTGTCGGACAGGAAGGGTATCGACTGCGCGAGAACGGTATTGAACTCCGCGATCCGCGCGCCGTCACCCAGGGCGATCAGGCCGACTTCGCAGGGTGTGGACGATATGAAGTTCGGAAAGTTCTCATAATCGGTGAGCACAATGTTTTTAAGCACATTGGCGTTGCCTTCGAACGCTTCGATACAGCGTCGCGCATTGTCTTCGTAGGCTTCTCTTTCCACAAACCCAACGCCGGTCACGACATTCGCATTCAGAAAAGTCCTGCAGAACTGGGCGGGCGTGCCACCCACGACCACGGCGCATTCAGCCGCAGGGCGACGTCCGATGAAGCGGGCCTGATAGGTCAGCATCATCACGATATTATGGACGACCGACGAGTAGTAGACATCATCATCCACACCCAGCCCGTTCGTGACGCAGCTGTTGTAGGTGTAATAGGCGTCAAACCCGTCAGAGCCGAAATGGTTGGCGACAAGGTCGACGGGCAGGCCACCCAGATAGGCGTCAAAGTCAAGATCGGCGTTGCGCAACTTAACGGCGTCATATGCCTTGGCAATGACACTCAGCTTTTGATCGGCCTCGCTTTCCGACAGCGCCCTGTAACCGGCCAATAGAGTCTTGAGGTCCACGCGTTAAGCTCCCAGAACCTTGTTGCGGATTTTCGACAGCGTCTTTTCCTTCGCCAGCTCGACGTCCACCAACAGGATGAGCGGCGCCGGAATCAGGCGTTTGGTATCGAAGCGCTGAATGTCGTTAAGTCGGACGAAAACGGAATGCGTATTCTTTTCGGCGACCGTACCGGTCAGCCAGCTCTGCAGCGGATCTTCGTAGTTCAGCGCGACAACAGCCGCGCCGACACGGACCTGTGCGTGAAACGGCACTTCAAACTGAATAAGACTGTCGTCCACCATGGCGTCGAATATATTGGCGATCATGGAAAACGCCTTCACGCGTGACAGCACATGCGTGGGCTTTTTCTGCCCCAGCACATCAACGACGATCCTTATCACGGCCTTCGTCGGCAACGCGCTGCACAACAGTTTTGCAACAGCCTCCTCCCACTCAGGAAGAGCCAGCAGCCTTTGCGTGAATGCCGCTTCAAGCGCCGGGTCCTCGCAGGCCCGGATCATGTTCGAAAAGACCGTCAACGGAATCTTTGGATCGGAGCCATCACCCGATATGTGCTGTGCAATAGCCTCGAAACGCAGGCTGGGCATGGTCGCTTCGATCTCATGCCTGCGGGCGTCGAAGGCGGTCTTGTGATCAGGAAGATTATTTTCCATAGACCTCTCGCACCCAATTATACATGGATGCGACCCCTTCTCTCGCGGAAACCTTAGGCTGCCACTTCAACAACCGGCCAGCCTTGGCAATATCTGCAACGAATACACGCTGGTCGCTTTCACGCGCCGGCAGGTGCGTAAACCGCAGGCTTGTGCCGCTGACTTCCTCCAGCAGCCCGAACAATTCCAGCAGTGACAGGCTGTTGTCCATACCACCGCCGATGTTGAACGCATGGCCGGCAGCGGCGTCGATGTTCGCCAGGGCAGCCTGGTACAGAGTTATCATGTCCTCGGCATGCAGCACGTCGCGCACCTGCTTGCCGTCGCCCGAAATGGTGAAGGCCGGGCTGCCTGCATCGAGCGTCTGCTCCAGCGCCTTCTGGCAGAACCAGCCGACCCAGCCCTGGTCGGCGGTGGCGAACTGACGGCCGCCGTACATTGACGAATGGCGGAAGACGACGGTCTTGAGGCCGAATATACGGGCGAAATCCAGGCAGTACTGGTCACCGGAGCCCTTCGAAACGCCGTAGGGCGAATGGAAATCGAGCGGCGTATTTTCGTCGAAGCCACTGGGAAGATCGACGAGCTTCCAGCGCTTTTCACCTTCCTCGTAGCGCGTCCATTCCAGGTCGCCGTAGACCTTGTTGGTCGAACTGTAGATCACCGTGGTTTGTGGCGAGAACTGCCTGACCGCGTCGAGTACGTTGAACGTCCCCATGACGTTGATCTCGAAATCCTTGCGCGGATTGTCGATCGACGTCGTCATGGCGACCTGGCCGGCAAGATGGAACAGGGCATCCGGCTGAAACTTGTCGACGACCCGGGCGATGTCGTTCTGAATGCGGACGTCGCCATTGATAAATTCGAACTGGCCGGCTTCCCGCAGCCACAGAACATTGGACCAAGAAGACGCGCGCGACAGGTTGTCGAAAACGCAGACGTCGTGACCTTCGCCAATGGCCCAGCGCGCAAGGTTAGACCCTAGAAAGCCGGCTCCGCCGGTAATAAGCAACTTCATTTTACTTCCCAACTGGTCTCAATGCTTCAAATTCTTTGGTTTCGGCCATGCCCGCTTCCAGGCCGGTCGCCGCGGTCCAGTCCAACGTCTGCTCCGCCAGTGCCGGATTTCCGACGACGCGCATCATTTCCCCGGGACGGTAAGGCCTGGCGCCCCAGACAATGCTCTGCGACCCCGTAACCGCGGCCGTCACAATGGCTTTCAAGGTTACTTCGCGGCCGGAACAGACATTCAGTATCTCACCGGGCTGCACCTGCGTCCTCAAGAGCGACTTGCATACAGCTTGCGCCGCATCTCCGACATACAGATAATCCCGCACCTGTTCGCCTGGCGTCATCTCCATGCGCCGGCCATTGGCGTCCGCGTCGAGAACGCCGGGTATGAGCTTGTGCCCGCCTTCCAGTGGACCGTACATCGAAAACATCCGCAAAATGCTGATGTCCGCTCCGGTTGACCCCGCCAGGGCAGTAAGGCTCAGACTGGCGGCGGCTTTCGTCTTCCCGTAGATGCCGCTCGGCTTGAGCGGAAAATCCTCGGAAATATCATCGGACCATTCACCATATTCGTACGACGTCCCGATCTGGATGAAACGCAAGCCGCGCATATGTGACGCCAGGGCCATTGTCATTGCCCCCGCCATATTTACGCTGTAAGCGGTTGCGGCGTCCTGCTCGTTGTAATTGACGCCGTAGCCTGCGCAATTGACAACACCGTCCAGCGGCCCTGCATGGTCCAGAGCCTCGTCAACCGAAGCGCTGTCCGTGATGTCGATCGTTACTTTTTCCACACCGGCGGCCAGACCGTCTAGGCGCCACAGGTCGGATGTGCCGCGTGCTGCCGCCACAGGCGCATGCCCGCCGCGCTGCAAGGCACGGCAGACATGCGCACCAAGGAATCCGTTCGCTCCTGTGACGAGAACGCGCATGCCTTAGAGTGCCTTTATGAATTCGCCAATCTTGTCCACCATGTAATCCAGGTGCGCCGGCGTCAGGCCCGGATAGACGCCGATCCAGAAGGTATGGTCGACGACGGTATTGGCGTTCGTAAGATCGCCGACAACGCGATAGTCGCGTCCCTGCATATAGGGCTGGCGGATGAGGTTCGAACCGAACAGCAGGCGCGTGCCAATCTTGCTGGCATTGAGGAACTTGACCAGTTCGTCTCGCTTAATCGGCGAGCCGGCGCGAACCGTCAACGGGAAACCGAACCACGACGGATTACTCTTCGGCGTGGCCTCGGGCAGGATGAGGTGCTCTTCGAAAGGCTTCAGCGCCGCTTTCAGATAGTCGAAATTGCTGCGGCGCTTGGCGATGAAGTCCTCGAGATGCCCCATCTGCGACAGGCCGACGGCGGCCTGCATGTCGGTAATCTTGAGGTTAAAGCCAAGATGCGAGTAGGTGTACTTGTGGTCGTAACCGTAGGGCAGTTGGCCCAGTTGCCAATCGAACCGGCGGTTACACGTATTGTCCATGGCCGGGGCGCACCAGCAGTCGCGGCCCCAGTCGCGGAACGATTCAATGGCGCGCTTGAGCTTCGGCTGGGCAGTGAAAACCGCGCCGCCTTCGCCCATGGTGATATGGTGCGCAGGATAGAAGCTCAACGTCCCGACGTCCCCGAACGTGCCGACCATCTGGCCGTTATATTCGGCGCCCAGCGCATCGCAGCAGTCTTCAACGACCCACAGATTGTACTTCTCAGCCACCGTCATGATGGCGTCGAGATCGAACGGATTGCCCAGGGTGTGGGCCACCATGATGACCTTGGTCTTCTTGGTGATGGCCTCTTCCAGCTTCGACACATCCATATTGTATGTCGGGATGTCCACATCCAGGAAGACCGGCTTGATGCCATACATCAGACCGGGGTTCACCGTGGTCGGGAAACCCGTGGCGCAGGTGATCATTTCATCACCCGGCTTGACCTGGCGGTCTTCCAGCAGGTGCGAAGTCAGGCCGGAAAAGGCGACCAGGTTAGCGGACGAACCCGAATTGACCGTCAGGACGAACTTACGGTTGAGGAACTTGCCAAGCTTGGCCTCGAACGCATCGTTGAAGCGTCCGGTCGTCAGCCAGAAATCCAGCGCGCTGTCGACAAGCGAGATCATGTCCGTCTCATCGTGCACCTTACCGGAAACAGGCACCGGCGAGACGCCCGGCACAAAAGGTTTCGGACCGTGGGCTTCACGCGAATACTGGGCGCAGAGCTCAAAAATCTGCGCCCTCAGCGCGGCCAGCTCATCCTTCGAAAGGGCAGCAGTCATTAAAACTTTCCTTCAATACCATATCGTTTTGCGAGTGATTCCCCGGCGGTGAAATCACGGATTTGATTCAGTGTCATCTGGCGCGCATCTTCGCCTTCAATGAAGCCTTGCTGCCACACGGCAGTCGCCACCACGGCGTCACGGCACGTCCAGCAAGCGGTCCAGTCGAGATATTTACGGGCCTTCGACGAGTCGAGGCGCAGA
>CBIHPL010000011.1:0-18951 GCA_966212005.1 uncultured Asticcacaulis sp. | reverse complement strand
ATCGCGCCGTCCCGCCGCCCATTGCAGGAACGGATCGACGGGGGCATCGCTTTCCTCGCCCTCTTCGTCGCCGGAATCGCTCCCGGGACGGAAGACAGGCAAGGCCGTGACCCGGACCGTGAAATCCTGTCCGGGATAGGTCGCGAACAATGTCTGGCGGACTTTTTCGGCGAAGAACACCTCGGCGGCATGCTGGGCCGGCGATTGCGCGGTCGAGGTTTCGGATGACAGATCGGTACTGATCACCTGTCCTTCGTCATCCAGCACCACCACGTCCGCGGCATTCAGTTCGGCGACGGACGCGGCCACCAGACGCTGAATACCGGTCACCGCGCCTGTCGAAAGGCTGCGGCCGGGTTTCAGTGTCAGGGCGATGGATGCCTTGGGCAGCCGCTTGTCCTCGCGGAAGATGGTCTCCTCCGGAAGCGACAGGTGGACGCGCGCCGTATCGACGGCATCGATCGTCATGATGGTCCGTGACAATTCCCCCTGCAGGGCACGCTGGTAATTGATCTTCTGGGCGAATTCGGTCAGCCCGATGTCGGACTTGTTGAACAGCTCGAAACCGACGGAACCCTTGAGCGGCAGGTCCTGGCTAAGGATGCTGAGCCGGGTCGCCTCGACCTTGTCGGCCGGGACCAGGATGGTCGTGCCGTCATCGGCCAGCCGGTACTGCACCTTCTTCTTGTCGAGTTCGGCGACGATCGTCGCGGCGTCCATGGGGCGCAGCTTGGAGAACAGGACGACATCCGGCTGGCGCAGGAAGACGAAGTACAGGGATCCGAGAAGAAAGCCGAGTATAACCACAACACCGCCCAGCAGCAGAAGCTGGCGTTGTGGCGGCATCGAACGGATCTTTTCAAACGCGTCCATGACCTAGAGCTGCGTCCGCATGATTTCCTGGTAGCCCTCGACCAGCCGGTTGCGAACCTGGAGCATCAGTTGCAGAGACAGGCTCGATTGTTCGAGCGCGTACATCACCTGGTGCGGCGGAACCGAGTCGTCCAGAACGAACGACCGCACGAGAGTATCGGCGGCATTGACCTTCTGGCTGACCTGGTCGACGCCGTCGAAGACCAGCTCCGCAAACGACAGGTTCGACCTCTGGGCCGTCACCGGCCCCTGCAACGCTGTAACTTCGGGCATCGCCGCCGTACTCACGGCGCTGATGGCCTCAACCGGACCCGTACTCATCTACTTTCCCATTTCCAAGGCTTTGACATACATCTGGCGCGCCGTGCTCATGGCCACCATATTGGCTTCGTAGGCGCGCGCGGTCTTGACCATCAGCACCATTTCCGCCGAATGGTCGATCGCCGGATAGGACACGAAGCCCTCGGCGTCGGCCAGCGGATTGCCTGGTTCATGGACCTTGCGCGGCGTGCCTTCGACCGCCTCCACGCCGTAAACCGACACGCCGCTCAGCGACGTCTGCGGCGAGGCCAGCTGTCCTTCGAAGGACGTCCGCGGTCCGGACAGCAGGCGCATGGCGCGGTAGGGCTTACCGTCCTGCGTCTGGATGGTGTTGATATTGGCCAGGTTCTCGGCGATCACTTCAAGCCGACGCCATTCGACATCCAGTCCGGTCTTGCTGATTTCCATCGCTTTCATGATCAGGACCCCACGACGACGCGCATATGCTGCATCTGGCGCGACAGAACCTCGACCAGCGCCGCATACCGCGCCGACGTCGTCGATGCGGTCGCCATCTGCATATCCAGCCGCGACCCGCCAGCCTCGAATTCCGGATCGCTTTCGATCCGCGGCTGGACCGCCGCGATGGCGCGTTCGCCGCCCGTCGCGGCCTCGGCCAGCGCCTGCTCGAACGACACCTTCAGAGCCCGGTAACCGGGCGTGCCGGCATTGGCGATATTCTGCGCGGTCACGTCGGCACGCGCGGACAGGCCATCCAGTGCCTTAAGGGCCATAATCGACGTTAAATTCGACAAACCATTCCTCCCCTACTTAACGATCAGATCGGCGTGCAGCGCTCCGGCGGCCTTGATAGACTGCAGGATGGCGATGATGCCGCGTGTGTCGACATTGGCCTGGTGCAAAGCCTGGACGAGGTCCCCGACCGTTGTGTTCGGGAAGCGGACGATCGCATCCTTCGCCTCGGTCACTTCGATCTTCTTGCTGGCCACCACCAGGCCGTTCCATGCGCCGTATTCCGCCAGGAAAGGCTGGGTCGCATCATTGTCCTGGCTGATCGAGACCTTGATGTCGCCCTGGGACACCACGACGCTCGAAATCTGCACCGCGCCGCCGGCGACGACCGTGCCGGACCGTTCATTCACCACGACGACCGCCCGCACATCCGGCGTCACCGCGACGTTCTCGATCTGCGCCACCAGCCCGTAGACGTCCTTGCCGGCGCCCCGGGCATCGATGACGACCGTCGCGGAATCGGCGACCCTTGCGACGCGCATACGCATGGCGGCGTTGATGCCGTCCTTGATGCGCTCCGCCGTCGTCGTGTCCGCTTCCTTCAGGATGAAGGTCAGCTCTCCGCCGGCATTGAGCAGGCTGGCTGCCGCGGGCGTTTCAATGGTCGCGCCGCCTGGCAGAACACCCGAGGTCGGATAATTTTTCTGCTGCCGGTTCTCCTGGGCGTCGAAACGATAGCCGCCGACGACCAGGGGGCCCTGCGCCAGCGCATATGGCTTTTGATCAGGCCCCATCAGGGGCGTCATCAGCAGGGTCCCGCCGACGAGGCTTCGGGCGTCGCCAATCGACGAAACCGTGATGTCGACCTGATCGCCTACGTGGGCGGACGGCGGCAGGACCGCGGTGACCATCACGGCCGCGACGTTGCGGCTATGGACATCTTCGGTCGATACGTTGGCGCCGAAGCGGCTAAGGACATTGGTCAGCGCCTGGCGCGTCACCTTGCTGCTCGGGGAATCGCCCGAACCGGACAGGCCGGTGACGATGCCGTACCCGACCAGGGCGTTTTCGCGCCAGCCCAGGAAGCGGCCCATATCCTTGACGCGCACTTCCTGCGCCTGGACCGGCATCCCGGCAAGACACAGGCCGATGATCGCCAGACAAATCGCCAGACAACACGCTATAATCCGCTTCATGGCTTGCCCGCCTCGGCCAGCCGGCGCGTCTTGCGGACCTTCTCGTCCCGGGTCAGCTCCGGTTTGCCGTACACAATCGTAGCGTCGGCAAGCGAGGTCGACAGGACCAGGTTCGAGCTGGCGATATCGGCACGCCGCACCCGGCCGCTGAGGAAGATGCGAACCTTGCGCCCGTTGATGTTTATCAGCTGGTCGCCGGAGACGTGCAGGTCGCCATTGGGCAGAACGCCGTCGACCACGACGCTGATCCTGGCGACCATATGGCCGGAATGCCCGGTCTGGTCGCCATTGCCCAGCGTATAGCTGCCCGACAGGCCCGCCTGGTCGCGGTTGCCGGCGCCGCCTTCGTAGCGGCCGGACAGGCCCGCGCTGCCGTCCGAGGATTTTTTGGACGAGTCGGTGGCCTGAGACGACTCGAGCACGAGAACGGTCAGGCTGTCGCCGACCTTTTCAGCCGTCCGGTCCGCGACCAGGGATGCCCAGGTGTCCTTGTTGAACAGGTCGTCCGCCCAGGCGCCCGAAGACAGGGTCAGCGCCACCAGCGTCGCAGCGGTCAGCCCCGACGTCCATTTCCGCCCCTTGCCCCCCATCCTCATCTGGCTTCTCCGGAATAAAGCGCGGTCATCACTTCGCCGTCCGCCGCCCGGACGAACAGCTTCTGGCCAGGATTTGCAGGCTGCAGGGCCGCGACTTCGCGCTGAACCAGAACAGGCCCCACCCGGGCGTTCACGTAGAGCTTTTGCCCCGGACTGACAGCCGCCATCACTGATGACGGAATCTCGGCAATGACGTCGCCTGGCGCCAGGTCGCGCGTCAGGCGCGCAGTACGCATAGTGGCGTCGTACCTTACCGCGGATTGGGACCGGCCATCGCAATTCGCCGCGACGAAATCCTCCGCCGACGGCACGGAGCCGGCGCTGAGCGGACGCGTTGCCGACATGCAGCGCTCGGATGCCTGACTCTCGAACGCTACAAACGCCAACACAACAAACAACGACTTGACCCGCATCGATCTTATCGCTTGAGGTCGTTGGCTATGGACATCAGTTGATCGCCCGCCTGCACCAGCTGGGCATTTGCGGAATAGGTCCGCTGCATCAGCATCAACGACACCATCTCCTTGGCGAGGTCGACATTGGAGGTCTCCACATAGCCCTGTGCCAGAACGCCCGCGCCGTCCACGCCCGGCGCGGACCTGATCAGTTCGGCGTCTTCCGCCGGCACGTAGACGCCGCCGGTCATGGCAGTCAGGCTGGCCGGATCCGTATCCTGGACAAGCTCAATCCGGCCGATTTCCAGGGCCTCCGTGCCGCCCTCGACCATCGCCGTCACACGTCCGTCCATCCCGATCGTCAGCGACTGGGCGTCACGCGGAACCGAGATCATCGCCTGAAGCGGCATGCCGTTGCCTGCCGCCAGGAATCCGTCGTGATTGACCTTAAGGGTTCCGCCACGCCACAGCTGGGTCTGGCCCGCCGGTCCCATCAATTCGACAAACCCGGCGCCATTGATGGCCAGGTCCATGGAGGACGCTGTCTGGCTGAGTGTGCCCTGGGCGAAATCCACCGTCGATCCCGTCAACCGGACACCCTGGAACACCGGCTGACCCGCCGCACCGTTCGAAGCGGAATCCGTGCCCTGCACACCCGCCGTCGCCATCAACTGCGAAAACCGCGCCCGGCTCTGCTTGAACGCGGGCGTGTTCATGTTGGCGATATTATTGGCAACGATTTCGAGCGCGCGCTGCTGACTATCCAGCCCCGTAGCGCCGATGTGAAAAACCCCGTTCATATTCCCCTCCCCCTTACGCCTGAGCGAACGTCGTGATCGCGCGCCCCATCAACTCATCATAAACCACCATCAGCCTCTGGCCCGCCTGCGCTTCGCGCATGGCCGCCATGACCGTGGTCATCTCCGTGCCGAGAGACACATTGGACGTCTCCAGCGATCCCTGCACAACCGAAGGATTGTCCATCACCGACACCATGGCTTCCGGTGCGGTATAAAGTCCGTTCTGGGCATAGGTCAGGGCTGTGGCATCCGCGATGTCGACGACGCCGATTCGCCCTACGGCTTCACCCGCCTGCAGCACGGTTCCATCGGTCAGCACGACATGGTCGCCCTCCCTGAGAACCAGGTCGCCGCCACCGCGTTGCTGCAGGACAGCACCTTCGGCATTGATCATCAGCCCCGCCGGATCGCGCTGGAACTGCCCGTGCCGCGTGTATGACAACGCGCCGTTCTGCGTGCGGACGCTGAAGAAACCCGCGCCGGAAATAGCCAGATTGTCAGGATTGTCCGTAACTTGCAGCTGGCCCGGCGCCGTATCCATGGCCACCTGAACCGCCACGCGCGCGTCCGGAACGCCATTGTCGCTGCCCGGCGCCGTAACAAGCGTTTCAAAGCTGACGGCGCGCCTGTAGCCCGGGGTCGTTACATTCGAGATATTCTGCGCAGCAACCTCCACGCGTCGTTCGACACGCGACAAGATACTACCTACGCTGCTGACTAAATCCCCCATAAGTACGATTTATCCGCATTCTTTGGAAAACCGCAAGTGGAGGAGAACAAATATTCACAGCAAAGCTGAAAAACACAACCCGAACAAGCGTATGACGCAACCCCGTCCTGTGCTTTTCAGCGTATCGCCCTAGCTCAGCGCCAGGTTGACGCTCATGCTGCGCCGCACTCCCCTGCTCCGGAACGGATAGACACAATGCAGCATCCATGACGGCCAAAGGTAGAAGTCTCCGACCACGGGCTTTACGACGAACAGGTTGCGGGCGCCGACGGCCGTGCGGCTGTCGATGAACTGTAGGCAGCCGACCGTGTTCTGCCGGTCCTTGTCCGCCCGGAACTCGTCCTCGTAGCCTTCCGGCACCCTCAGGAACAGAACGCAGCTGTAGACGCATCCCTGGTGGAAGTGCACGGGGTTGAAGTCTCCCGCCTCCATGTCATTGATCCATCCCTCCTTGATCTGGATCTCGAGTTTTTTGTCCTTGAGCTCTTCGGTGTCATCGTAATTGCCGTAATTGAGCAGGGCGTTCTCGCAGCGATAGGTGTAGGCGCGCGAAACGTCATAGAGAAAATCCGTCAGGTCCGGCATGGAACGGATGACGTCGGTCATGCGCACCTCCGTCGCCAGGTTGCCGGCGAGATGCTTCGACCAGTCGCGCTCAAGGCGCTCGGCCCTGCCCGCCACGACCGCATCCATACGCACATTGAGCCGATCAACGACCGACGGCGGCGCCACCGCCTTCATGATGATCGGGCTGAATGGCGCCACCATCTGAATGGAATAGTCCCGCGTCAAGGGTCACCCGTTTCAACAGCATAGGACGCGCACAAGGCGGTTCCCGGTATTGCCGGAAACGACCTGGCCGTTGACCTTGAGACGCGATGAGCGGGGAAGCCACAGGCCGAGTTCGGCCGCCGACTGCCCCTGGACCCAGAACTGCGTTTCCTGCCCGTAGTTCGCAATGACGAAACGCTTGGAAAGGCTGTCGAGCATAAGCGTGTCCTTGTAGCGCAGGTAGCTGCCGTCGGCGACGAACAGGCGCTCGATGGCCGCGGGCGTTGGCTCCGCCCCTTCATTGTAGGTCACCGCCAGCATGTAGGCGTCTGTCTGCCAACCCATCAAGGTGGTTGTGGCGTTGCGGTGGCGAATGCTGCCGTCGGCCTTAAGGTTCAGGTAGACGTCGGTGATCTTGCCCTTGCGGCGGATACGGGCGCCAATCATGTCCTGGCCCGTCAGCCGCTCGACCTGCGGCGCGGGGCCGTCGTCCTCGGGGATGATCGCCGTCAGGAATTTCTGCCGCTCGGCCTTTTCGGCCGGCAGGAAGGCGAAATAGGTGGTGCGGACATCGGGCGCGTGGTCCTTGTACCCCTGCAGCTCTTCAAGCCGCATGTTCTCCGGATAGTCGGTCGGCAGGCCCGCGTCCGGGAAGGGCATGGGAAACAGCGGCCGGATCTGGACTTCCGCCTCGCCGTTCCTGACGACAAGGTTCTGCCCCTGGCGCTTCGTTTCGCCTTCCGTATGAAGCTGGAACGCGAACTGTCCGGGCTCTCTTGCCTTCAGGTCGTCGTAGACAAGAACGACGCCGTCGACCCACAGGAAGTGCCGGAAGTTTCGCGCGAAGTAGGCCGAGGTCGGGCCGGTCGCATCGGCAAAAACATAGCGGAAACCGCTGGCATCCAGCATGTTGGGTATCTGCCCGGCTGTGTGCGAGCCGATATAGGTGTCTTCCGCCGGCTCCGCCTTGCCATCGAAGGTTACGACATTGTGGGCCTCGGTCTGGCGGTAATAGCCGTCATATTCCTTGCGTCCATAGCTGGAATTTCCGGAATCGATCAGCAGCGGCCTGCCCTTGTGAAAGAGCACGAATGAGCCGGCGTCGGCGTGGCTGTGGTTCCAGGTGAAGCCGGAGCGTACCGCCAGCAGGGTGGCGTCATCCTGCCATGACGATCGCACCGTCGCCCAGCCCATGCCGCGATACCAGGCACTGAGTGGCAGACCGTCCGGCCGCGCGTCTCCGCCCTTTTCCGTATTCAGCGGAAAATGGACGATGTAGCGGGGCTTGTAGCGGATGTCGCCGCCCTCGCCCGCCGATGCCGATTTGGCGATATACCAGAGATGATCCGGCCGCCCGCGTTCGCTCAGATAATAGTTGGCGACCGTACGGGCGTAGCTCTTGTCGATGCTTCCGTCGCCGAAATTGACGTGCAGCAGCTTGTCGCGTGCCGGATAGGCATTGTGGATCAGGAAATCGACCGACTTTTCCAGAATCGGTATGTCGGCCGGCTTTTCGTTGAACATCTCGCGCCACGCCAGGCGGAATTCGAGATAGGTCCCGACCGCCAGCTCGGCGTAGTTGACGCTCTCGAGGAAGCCGCCGTCCTGATCGAAGGTCTCGATCTTGGTTTCGATGCGGCTGCCCTTGTAATGCCACCATTCGACGCTGGCGGTTTCCAGCCGGGACAGATAGGGCAAGGCCCTGGCGTCGTCGCGGGCGATGGCGACCAGGCCGACGCCCGTACCAAAGACGATATGGGCCCACCAGTTGTGGCCCATGGTATCGAGCGTATGTATGCGCTGTGCGCCGTCGATCCAGTCATTGAAGACCGGCTGTGCCAGCCTTTCCAGGTAGCCGGACGTCAGGACCTTGCGTTCCGCCGGGGTCAGCGAAGCGCGGATCGAGTCGTAGACCAGCCCGAACGTTTCTCCGGAAAAGCCCATGCCGAGGTCCGAGTTCCACACCGGGTCACGCTGCAGGAGCGGCGCGTCGGTGACCAGGTTTTTCTGCTCGCAAAACCGCGTGAGGACTTCGTGCAGCTTCGCGGCATACCGGCCGTCACCGGTCATACGGTAGGCCAGGATCAATGGCTCCAGGCTGTCCGGCAGACGGCGTGCATCCCGGGCAATGTCCTTCGCCGGAAGCCCGACCTGGCGGTCGGCCTCGGCCTTGATGGCCTGCCATTGCCCGGCCACTTCGGCATTACTGCCGATCCTGTCCCTGAACGAACGGATAGCCTCGTCCGAAAAGGCCAGGTGGACGCCGCCCGGGCGCACCGATATCCGGCGGTCCTCGACCTGGACGATCGCTGGACGCTCCTGCGCGGGCGCTGCCGACGGCAGCATCACCGCCATCGCGACCGCTACGGACATCGAAGTGAGATATACGCATCTGCTCATGGGCTTCCTCAGCGGCGAGGCGTGGACATCTTTTCGGGGTCATGCATCGAACCCGAAGACCTGACTGACATATCTGAATGCCGAAAGACGGGCGCCCGGCTGTGCCGGCCGCCCACCTCGTCCTTTTAGAACGAATGCTTCACGGTCAGCCAGACCGAGCGGGGCGCATTGCGCCTCAGCAGGAAGCCGGAGTTCGGCAGCTGCTCGACCACGTCATACTGCTGAACATTGGTCGGGTACCCTGAGGTGATCATCGGGTTGTAGGCCGAGATATACTGGGTATCCAGGGCATTGCGGATATCCAGCGTGATCTGGGTCTTCTTCAGGCCGTCGTACTGAACAGAGATGTCCAGATTGTCCTGGGTCGGCAGGTAGCGATGATCGAGCGCGTTGTTGTTCAGCTTGCGCTTGTCCATCCAGCGGTGCCGGAAGTTGAAGCGGAAGTCGTCCCATTTGTAGGACACCGTATTGCTGATCGTCCAGTTCGGCGTGCGCGCAAGAATGCCGGAGTCGATACGCAGGACGTCATCCGCCTGGCCCTGACCATTGGCGCCGGTGTTCAGCCAGGTGTAGGTCTCGGTCGCCTTGCCATTGAGGTAGGTAACGGACGACTGCCAGTCGAGGTTCGACGTGACCTTCCACTTGAACCATGCCTCGACGCCGCGCGTGAAGTTGGTGTTGAAGTTTTCCGGCAGCAGGTAGGTCGACACATTATCGGTGTCGATGGCGGTCGGATAGTCGTTGATGGCAAAGTTCTGGTAGAAGTAGGTCACCTGCCCGTTGAACTGGCGATCACCGAAGATATACGCGATTTCGTGACCGGTGATCAGGCCGGTCGGGCCCAGCGGCCGGACCAGTGTCGCGGTCGTCGGATAGCGGTTGATGATACCCATGGCCGGCTGCTTGGCGTCCAGGTAGCGGTAATAGACCTTTTGCCGGGCCGAGAAGTTGTAGCCGGCGGACAGGCTCCAGTTGGTGATGGACACTTCCTTGTCGGCTTCGATGACCTTGGTCGGGTTTTTGATCATCTTGACGTTGTCATAGACCGTCAGCGGATTGCCATCCAGCCCGCCGTAGGCGAGTGACGAGGCCGACGGATCCCTGAGGTCCCAGGTTTCCGAGTAGGTCCTGGCGGAGAAGTGTGAATTCTTGATGCTGAAGTTCACATCCCAGCGGCCGTCGGACCAGCTGACGCCGGCATAGGGCGAAAATTCAGCGATTGTGGCGCGCTGGTTGACGGTCGTGAAAAGGCCCGTGCCGTAATTGCCCCATCCGCCGGCATCGGTCAGCTGATAGGTCGTGCCGGTATTGGTAACGTAACGGACGTTGAGGTTCTGAACCTCACCATTCCCCCATGCGGAAAGACCAAGACCATTCGCCCAGTTCTGGTTGACCTGGTCGGACTTCGCCGCGTAGGCGCCGAAGTTGAAGCTCCAGTAGTCACCCGTCCAGTTCGCGGTGAACGCTGCCTCGGCGTCGCGGGATTCACGATAGTTGTCCTCGATGCGCGTCTGCATGACCAGGTCGCGCGTGCTGGATTCCGAGGGCACCGTCCCGGACGGATAGGTGCCGTTGGCCAGCGGAGTCGTTGCCGTGACGACGCCGCCACGCATGTCGATGTCGCGATTGGGCAGGATATTGTAGGTGATGCAGCGGCCGGCCGCCGTCGTCGAGGTCACCCGTGCACAGGCCGCGCCCGTGCGATAATTGGTGCCCTGTTGCGATCCGTTCACGTTGTTCGCGACGCGCGCCATCAGCGTGTTGTTTTCATCATACAGCTCGAAATAGCCGGGTGTGCGGTCCAGGTTATTGATGTTCAGACCGAAGCGGTCGCGCATCGCGGCGGCGGAATCGAGGGACACAAGGTCCTGAGGCTTGTAGCCCTGGCCACGGTAGGTCGATTTGTTCAGCCGGAAGTTCCCGCCGAAGCTCCAGCGGCCGTTGGTCTGGTGATCCCAGCGGACCCAGGCGGCGTCCTGCTTGTAGCGGAAGCCTTTTGATGGATCGAGCGTATGGGTGCCCGGCTCGAAATAGTTCGGCACGGTCTGCTGGCCGCCGCGCAGCCATAGATCCAGATCGCGCGGGAAGTTCCCGATCGGCTCGGAATTCTCGTAGCCATAGGCCGGCTGCATGAAGGCCGTCAGTTCCGCGTTGGTGTCATCCAGATGCTTGAACGTACCCTTGAAACTGCCCGTGCCGTTCTCGGTCTCGTATGTCTTGACCCAGTTCAGCTTGATCATGCCCCCGTCGTTGAGATTGTAACCGGGATCGACCTGGCCGTTCGACGTGCGGTAAAAGCCGCTGACCGAGTAGCCGAAATCACCGGCGTCGTTGCGCGAGCCGAAGTAGCCCTGGACTTCCTTCCACGACTGGTGGAGGTCCTCGCCTTCGAATCCGAGCTTGCCGATGATGAAGGCCTCGTCCTTGATCTCACGGGTAATGTAGTTGAAGGTCGATCCCATGCCGGTCGTGATGGCAGTCGCCGACGAGCCGCCGCGCACCGATTCCACACGCCCTGTCGAGGGATCGGTGCGGTTGAAATAGCCGTCCTGGAAGCCGCTGAACTTGAACGGAACGACCGGCAGGCCGTCCTCAAGGATGGTCGTCCAGAAATAACCCGAGGTGTTGGAGCCGGTGCCGACCGTCATGCCGCGGGTGAAAACCTCGTTCCGCGCCACGCCGTCGTTCGTTTCGACCACGACACCGGGCAAATCGCGCAACATGTCGTCGGCGCTGATCGGCGTGAACTTGGACATGTCTTCTTCGGTGATCACCGAATAGGAGACATTGGCCTTCTTTGCCTTGGTCTTGACCGGTGAGCCGGTAACTATGACCACGTCATTGCCTTCAGGGGCATCGCCCTGCGCGGTGGTCTGGCTGGAAGTGGTCTGGCTGGGAGTGGTCTGGCTGGGAGTGGTCTGTGCGTGCACGCCGCCGGCAAGACCAAGGCCGAGGGTCACGGCAAGCGCCAGATGCGAAATGGCTGCGGGTGTTTGATGCCCGGAACGAGCGAACGTCTTAGTCATCCTGTTTCCTCCGTCGGTTGGTTGAACCCCGACACGTTATTTGCGGTCCAGTCGATCGGCCGGGGCCCCTGCCGGCCCCTTGGAGTTATCGATAACAAGAAACCCGTCGATCTAACTCTGATATCGTTATCAGATTAATTGCGACACTGTCAATGTTACGATGCGGTAAGGCCTGAAGTGTTGCAAGACGTCGTCACTCCGAAGCCGTCCGGCATAATGCGCATATATTTCAAAATATTATAACGTCCGCACACCAAATCCGCAGAGCGATTTCCATATGCCCGAACACCGACGCTAAAAAAGTTTCAAGAAATCTGATATCGATATCTCACCTAGCTCGACGGTCTTGACAATGCGTTTCGCCCCCCTCAATGTGTTATCGATAACAGATTAAGGCCAGCATCGGCCATGTGCAGGAGGATTCAATGGTGAGACTCGCGACCTTCGCGTGCAGCAGCGCCGTCGTCGCAACATGGGCGCTGTGCCTGGTGGCTGGTCCCGCCGCCGCCGCCGCGATACCCACCGACATCCTTGTTTTTGGCGATGCCCGCTCCGAATCGCAGCACGGTCTGACGGCCGAAGGCAGCGATGTCGTCACCGGCGGCCTCAACCAGCCGGCGCGCCGCTTTCTGCCGCGAAAGGCCGGCCCGGCCAATACGGATGAATGGCGCGGCGGCTCCGCCACCTTCACGCTGAACGTAAAGGGCGACCAGCAGAACTACCTGTCCGTCCGGCTGTGGGGCGGGGATGATTCCGCCAACCGGGCGACGCTTTACTGTGACGGCAAGCAGGTCGGCTACCGGCAACTGAGCGACGCCGACATCCTGGACCAGGGCACGCACGGCAAGGTCATGCCCGGCCATTTCCATTATGTGACGCACGCCCTGCCTCTGGCCCTTACCACGGACAAGTCGCAGATATCCTGCACCATCCGGGCAACAGGTCCCATCTGGCGATACGGTGGCGACATCGCGAAGTTCCAGAAGCCGATGACGGAACCGACCCGTGGCTTTTACGCCTTGATCGTCCACTCCGAAAAGATGGTCGTGTTTCCGGGCGACGACGGCGCGCCGGCGGCTCCGCCGGTAAGGCCGGATGACGGGGAAAGCGTGATCGCCGCCGTCAGGGCCAGGATCAACGGCCAGATCGACAAGATCTGGGCATCGACCGGCCGGGCGCCGCACCAGCTGGAAATCAGCTTTCTGGCCAAGACCTACGAGACGGGATGGAGCAAGGGCTTCCACGACAAGCGGACACTCACCGCCATCCTGGCCGGCGCCGATAGCTATTACGAGCAGTTCAAGGTCAATCCCGATGTTGCGCTGAACGACATCAACACACCCAATCCCGGATGGTTCGGGCTGGGCCTCCTGGGCGAAGCGCTGAAGATCACCGGTCCGGATATCCAGGCCGAACTCGACGGCACGCTGACCGGCCCCGGCGGCCGCCCGATCCGCCGGCGTGACGCCTACGAAGCCATGTTCCTCTACAGCCTCGACTGGAACAGGACGCACCGCCGCCTCTACACCAACCAGTCCATGATCAAGGACCTCTATGGCATCTGGAACAACAATGAGGGCCTGATCGCCATCGGCAGCCAGAAGGCCGAGCCGCGTGAAAAGCTTCTGCGTTTCTTTTATGAATCCGTAGGCCTGCTGCCGTGGAGCGGGAGTCTGAACGACCGTGGCGAACCGACCTATGCGGCCGCGGAAGGCGACGCGAAGTTCTCCGTTCCGCGCAACTATTATGAAACCACGAAGAAGGGCCTGACAAAGGAACTGGGCTATGTCGGCGGCTATGGCGAGGTCCTGGACTGGGTCGCCGAAATCTATGACGCGACACGCCCTGCCAAGGGCCAGCCAGGCGACCCGAAAATTCGCGAGCAACTGGTGAAACTGGCCCAGGTGCGCGGTATCTTTCGCGTTCCGCAAAGAGATGAAGACGGCTTCAAATCCATGCGCCTGGAAACCGGCATCGGGTGGCGCGACATGTACTATCCCGGCGACGTCATCTATGGCCAGCGGCCGTCCTGGGACGCCTCCCCGCTTCAGGTGGCGGTCGCGACCGGAGACCCGAAACTCATCGGCTATGCCCAGCAGCAGATCGCCGACAACCAGCTGTTTTCGAGCATCGAACATATGATGACCGCGAAGACCTTGCGCGCGACCATCGGCCTGGTCGATGTCGTCGATGAGTACGAAGCCATCCGCAAAGCGCCGCCTCAGGCGTACAAGCTTCCGATGTCGGCCGACCAGCCGGACTTCGTCTTCAGCGATGAGGAAAACGGCCTGGTTGCCGTGAAGAACGGGAAGGACATACTGTATGCGTCGTTATACTGGCGCGCGAACTACGGCATCAACGGCATCGGCCGGGTGCACTACATTACGCCGGAAACCGACCGGATCGCGACCGTGGTGCTTGATCGCCAGGAATTCGAACCCAGCGGCCTGTCTTTCACCCGTCCGAACAATCCCCATATCAACGGGACGCGCTTTACCGTCAAATATCCCGATGATGGCGATGTCTGGACGGGCGGCGAACAGGATCCCGTGGCGAAACTGCCCGAAGGCGCCGTCTACGTCCCCGGCGAAGACAGCCCTTATGCCGGCCGTGCCGACCTTTACCAGCTGACCTATGGCCCCTACTTCCTCGCCATCAATGCGTCATCCGGAAAGAGCTTTGATGTGACGCTGCCCAAGCGCACCGTCCCGGCGAAGGAGCTGATCACGGGCAAGGCCGTTTTGCCGCAAACCGCGTCGCTGACCGTCCGGCCCGGTTCAACGGTCGTCATCTATATGGGGGACGGCCAGTGATCCGCATCGTCTCCGCAATCGTCATATCGCTAACAGCGTGTCTGGCGACGCACGCCGGAGCAGACACGCTCTGCGTCTATGCCGCCCCGCCCGTCCCGATGGTCTACGCCGCGCACAACGACACGTTCACCGTCCGCGTCCGCTCGCCAGGCGGCGAATGGCGGGACCTTTACGAGTATAATATCCGCGTCGACCACGACAAGGCGCAGGACGCGTCCATGGTATATTTCGACTTTACCGGAAAAGTAGAAGTTCAGGTCCAGCTTAATAACGGCACCTTTCAAACGGCCGACATTCTTCCGCGCCAGCCAGCCCTGAAGCTTGCCCGCAAAGGCAGGATCGTCAGCTTCACACTGGATCGCCCGCTTCGCTTCTCGCTTCAGTTCGACGATGACCGCCTGCACAATCTGCACATACTTGCGGGCGCGCCTCCGCCACCGAGGCCGCAGGGCGATGCTGTTCGTTATTATGGACCCGGCCTCCACCTTCCCGATGACGGCGGCAGGATATTCAGGCCGCGATCGGGTGAGACCGTCTACCTTGACGGTGGCGCCATCCTGGCTGGCAATTTCGACCTCAGGGGCGTCGAAAATGTGCGTATCATGGGCCGGGGCTTGATCTACAATAGCGGCCGCGCCATCGAGATCGACGGGTCGCGCGATATCGCGCTGCAGGACCTTATTGTCGTCAACGACGAAAAGGAGGCCGCCGCGCGGATTTCCAATATCCGTCATTCCGTGAATGTAAGGCTCGATGGCCTGACCGGTTTTACCTCAGGCAAGTGGTCCGACGGCTTCGGAATATCGACCTCGCAGCACGTGTTCGTCGACAAGGCCTATTTGCGCACGTCCGATGACGCCGTCGTCGTCTATGCGGTCAACGACTGTCCGATCTGCGCCGCCAAGACCGATATGGCGCCCTCGGCCGAATCCCACGACACCTACGATATCCGCGTGACGAACTCGACCTTCTGGAACGATATCGCCCATTCCATGTATGTCGGTCACTTCGGCGACAACGCCAATCCCCGGACGATCCACGACGTGTCCTTCGACAATATCGACGTCGTGAATCTCGATGAGGACGACGAGCCCTGGGAAGGCGCCATGGCGATATTTTCGGGCGACTCGACGAAAATCCGCGATGTCACCTTCTCGAACATTCGCGTCGAGCGCATCGAGGAAGGCAAGCTTATCCACGTCGTCGCCGGCAGGAGCCCCCGCTACAACACGGCTCCGGGACGCGGGGTCGAGAACGTGACGTTCAAAAATATCTCCTTTACCGGAGACGGCATGCCCAGCGCCTCGGTGGTCACCGGGCTGGGGCCGGACACGGCTGTAAAAAACGTCCGGATCGAGACCCTGACAATCGCCGGCAAGCCCGTTCGTGCGGCCGGCGAAGGCGACATCAAGGTCGGCCCTTTCGTGGAAGGGCTTGAGTTCGCCGATTAAGGCGCAGCCGTAAACGGCCGGATCGCGCGATAGGTCCTGGCCAGATACTTCGCCGCGTGGTTCTTCGGCCGGTGCGGCGCCTGGGTTTCGATTTCCGCCAGACAGTCCGCCAGTGTCATGGCTTCCAGCCGGAGCGCCGCACGGTGATTGCCAGGGATCGTAACGGCTATGTCCTGTGACGCCCTGTCGCCGGTGACGATCCATCCCAGCGCGGGCAGCCGAAGTTCATAGCTACGTGTTTCGACCGGCAGACGCACTGACTTGTCACGCCAGATCGGCGCGTCGTCCGGACACATGAGGGCAAGCACCAGACTCCGCAGGCCCCAGTGGCTGCTGCCCGGTCCGGTATAGGCATCGATAAGACGCGGATCGTTCCCCCAGTAGCCCATGGTCATCGTGCCATCGGTAAGGAGGCCACTGCGGACAAAATAGTCCCAGACGGCGGTCATCGACCGCCTGGCCAGACCCGGCCATTCGCCGTCTGGCCACAGATGCGCCGCGGCCACGACCGGCACGGGCACAGCCGTCCGGTAGCACACACTGCGTCCCATGATCGGTATGCCGCGTGGCGACAGCAGGTGTGCCGTAAGATCGGCCGATCGCTTCGGTCAGGAAAGGCCGGTCCAGATGCGGCGCAAGACAATGGAGCCAGTACAGATCATAGCTGATGCCCCAGCAATTGTAGAAGTCGATGCCCTCGGGAATATCGAAGAACCAGCCGTGGCCGCGATAGTGCAGCGCCTTGAATTCGCGGTAGTTTTCAAATCCGTCCGGCGCCGGCCAGCCGAGGGCGTTCAGCGCCGCATTCACGATCTCAGGGAAGAGCAGCCAGTTGTTGCGAACCCGGATCCGCGAAATGTTCACCTGCAAGAGCCAGCCGGCGACCTGCGCCTTGTCGGCCTCGCCCCACCGGTCCCAAAGATAAGTCCGGCTGAGCCAGAGCGTGCGCGCGACGTCGGCGGCTTCCACCATGCGCTGGTCGTCGTCCGCTACGCCGCCCCAATAGCCGGGCCCACCGCGCCTCGTGCCTCGCAATATCCCTTCGCCAAGCATGGCCGCCAGATCGCGTCCGCCGGGTTTAGGTCCACGGCCGGAATGCAGCCACGCCGCCAGAAGCGGCGCAGTGCGGGCAAAGCCTTCGAGGCCCGTTATGCTGTGCCCCCGGATGCTCGGCATGCCGGGATAATGGATCCGTGAAAAACCGGGCGCCGCGTGACGCACGAATCCGTCGGCAAAATAGCCGAAGAGATCCTTGAAACGCTTCAGGTCGGCCTCGCGAGGGCTGAGGAACCGTCGCGCGAACAGGCGATCGTCAGGGCCAGGATTTCGGATGGGCCGGACCCGGGGCATGACGTCCTCTATCTCCCTTTCCATAGCTCGCTCCATCGCCTCCAACCGGAAAGTTGCGTGGTGGATCAAAAAAATGCCGCAGCCGTTGAACAGGCCGCGGCACAAGAAGAGGGAAAATCATTGAACAAGGGAGTGTGTTCAGATGATCAGGAAAAACTTACAAGGAACACCTTGTCAGCGACAACTACCACACTTTGATATCGATATCAAGTATTAATTACACCTTATGAAAGTAATTTACAAAAAATGGGGCCCGCGTTGCTACGCAGGCCCCTGACAATGCTGTCACTACACTGTTTATCCGCCGAACTTGTACCGCAGGCTGATATTGTAGTTGCGACCGTTCAGATAGTGCTGGCGCTCGATATCGGTCTCGTAACCGTTCGGCTCGCCGACATTACGGTTCAACGCGCTGTCCGTCAGGTTGAGGGCGTTTAACGAGACGGTCAGTTGTTCGTTGAGTTTATAATTCAGCGACGCATCCAGCACACCATAGGCCCTGATATAGCGGCCGTCGATCGGATTGGTCGCCGCGCCGAAGAGGATCGCATCGGACCGCCACGTATAGACGATGCGGGCCGAGAGCTTGCTGTCTTCGTAAATGCCCGACAGGCTGTAATTGTGCTTCGACTGCATCGGCTGGGGCAGGACGACGAACCGCGGCGCGGCGGCCGTACCGAAGTTCACCGGAAGGGCCGTATCGACATAGGTGTAGGAACCCGATACGCCGAAATGGCTCCAGATGCCTTCCAGGTCGTCGAAGAAGTACTGGCCCGCCAGCTCGATCCCCTTGACCCAGCCCGGTTCTGCATTGATCGTGCGCGTGACCAGGTACTGGGGCGAAGGACAGCCGGTAGGCGTTACAGGCGTCGGCGCCGGAGCCCCCGCGATCGTTTCGCAGGTCGCGATACCGTAGAAGAAGCTGTCGATGTCCTTCTGGAAGATGGCGGCCGACAGGTAATTCGTGCTGCTGAAATAGCGCTCCAGCGACAGGTCATAGCTGTCCGCCAGTTGCGGCCGCAGATTCGGGTTGCCGGCGCCGCCGGTGCCGGCCGTGGTCGAATAGGTCAGGCTCGGGTTGAGCTGGTCGAGGCCAGGACGTGTCAGACCCTTGCCGTAGCCGAAACGCAGCAGGAAGTCCGGCGTGAAGTAATAGGTGGCGTTCAGAGACGGCAGCGTGTTGCTGTAAGACGTCGTCTGACTCAGGCCGGTGCTCGGCAGGCCTGCAATCGCATGGCCATCCGTCGTGACATAGCGGACGCCGACATTGCCCTTGAGCCTGGCGTCGAACAGTTCGAACTCGCCCATCAGATAGACGGCGTTCGTGTCTTCTTCGACAAAGCGGCGGCTGGCCACGGCCTCGGGCAGCGAAGCATCGGCCGGGATCCCGGCAAGCGCAAAGCGGTTGCGGATGTTGTCGCCGAGCAGCGCATCGGAATCCACCGCCAGGAAGCCGCCGGGGTAGCCCGCCTCACCCCGCATGAAGTTGCCTGGTGTCGTGATGAACAGGTCCTGCACGCTGGTGCCGTAGATGGC
>CBIHPL010000010.1:0-19078 GCA_966212005.1 uncultured Asticcacaulis sp. | reverse complement strand
TGGCGCACACCGCGTTTGCAGATCCCGAAATGCGACGGAAGGCGAAATCCGCGGGGTGCCCCGATTTTTTTGTCAAGGGCGCCGACTTCCGGAATTTGATGGCGCTGTTCGATCGGTTGCATGCACGCCTTGCCGTTCAATAAAGCCTGTTGAAAGACGTCCCGCTGGAAGCTACGAAAGATTTCGTTGATAATCTACGAAGATTATCGTAAGTGATGTCGCGCAGTTGAGCGAGGACGCGGCATGTCATCTAAAATGTTCGGTATCGGTTTGGCCGTTGCGATGCTCGGCATGCTGGCTACGCACGGTTACGCGGCAGGCACATGTCCGGCCGCCGTGACCGGCGCGTTCGCACCGCAGGGCATCGATATGTCGACTCTTCGGCCGGGCCTACGTCCGGGCGATGACTTCTTCGCCTATGTGAACACGGGGTGGATCGAACGGACGCCTATTCCTCCGGGTTACTGGGACTACGGCCAGACCAACCTATTGATGGCGACTGTCGATGAGCGGGTCAGGCAGTTGATCGTCGACAGCCAGTCCGCGCCGCGGACGCGCGGTGGTCCGGCGCAGCAGGTTGGTGACGCCTACGCGGCTTTTGTTGACACGGGCCGCATCGAGCAGCGTGGTTTAAGGCCGTTTCGTTCGGAGCTGAACGCCATCCTGTCGGCCGGCACGGCGGCCGCCATTGCACGGCGCATGGCAGATCCGACTTCCAGCTCCTTGTTCGCAATCAATATCTTTCCGGCGGAGCAAAGGCAGGTCGTCCACATCGACCAGCAGAATCTGACCCAGCCGATGCTGGGTTTGAACGGAGATGACTATGGGCGGGACGATGAGGCTTCGGTCGCGCGCCGCGCCGCTTATCGCAATTATATCGCCGGACTGTTTGCGCGGGCTGGCGTTGACAGGGCAGGGGATCGTGCCGACCGTGTCGTCGCGCTGGAACGACGTATTGCCGCCGGCCAGTGGGACTTCGAGCGGCTGCGCGATCGCAGAGCCAACTACCATCCGATGACCGTTGCCGAACTCGACCGCTATGCGCCGGGCTTTCCATGGCGTGCGTTTCTTGCCGCGCGCGGCGTTGGTCACGTTTCCGATGTCGTACTGGGCACGGATACCGCCGTGCAGGCGCAGGCCAGGCTGTTTGCGGCGACTCCGCCTGACGACTGGCGGTCCTATCTCGCCTTTCACTGGCTACAGAACCAGATCGACGTGCTGCCGTCAGCATTTCGCAGCGCCAGCCTGGCCTTCTACGGCGACGCAGGATTGCCGCCGAAGCGGGAAGACGTGGCTTTGCGGCTGGTCAATCAGGCGTTGGGGCAACAGGTCGGGCGGCTCTATGCCGAACGCTATGTCGATCCCGGGACACGGGCGGCCGCCGAAGACATGATTGACTATCTGCGCCGGGCATTCGAGGAACGCATTGCCCAGGTGGAGTGGATGGACGATGTAACACGCGCGGAAGCACGGGCCAAGCTGGCGGCGTTCCGGTTCAAGATCGGATACCCGGCGGTATGGCGCGATTATTCGAGTGTCGATGTGCGGCGCGACGATGCCGCCGGCAATCTCAGACGCATAAGGCAGGACGACTGGGCTTACCAGTTGCGCCGGCTCACACCCGGTGTTCGCGATGAGCCGTGGTACCAGACACCCCAGACGGTCGACGCCAGTTATAGTGTCCTGTTCAACGCCATCGAGCTGCCGGCGGGATATCTTCAACCACCATATTTCGACGCCGACGCCGACCCCGCCGTCAATTTCGGAGCCATCGGCGCCATTGTCGGGCACGAAATGGGGCACGGTTTCGATGACCAGGGCATCATCTATGATAGTCGGGGACGGATGCGCAACGGATGGTCACAGTCCGCGCTTGATGCGTTTCATGCCAGGACGCGGGCGCTCGTCACGCAGTATAACGCTTTCAGCCCTTATCCCGACGTCCACGTCGACGGTCAGCGGACTATCGGCGAGAACATTGCCGACCTGTCCGGAGTGTCGCTGGCCTACCGCGCCTATCACCTGTACCTGGCCGATCATCCGTGTGACGCCGGACCGGCGCCGGACGCGCTGAGTGGCGATCAGCGCTTCTTCCTGTCGTGGGCGCAGGCATGGCGATACAAGGCGCCGGAGAGCGCGGTTCGTCATGTTGTCAAATGGAGTTTTCATGCGCCGACCCCGTACCGGGTTAACGGCGTGGTGCGTAACCTCGACGCCTGGTATGCGGCCTTTGACGTCGCTCCGGGCGACCGGCTGTACCTTCCGCCGGAGCAAAGGGTGCGCATCTGGTAGCGGGGGCCTTCCTGCTAAGCTTTTAGTCGTGCCGCGACCCGCGGGCATAGGCGATGCGCCAGACGACGAACGATACGGCGGTGGTGACGAGAAACAGAAGCCAGCCCCACCACGGAATTTCGGCAAAGACCTTCCACAGGGCCAGGACGAGGCTGCCAAGGACGAAGAACAGGACAAACTGCACGACCGGGTTGCGGATCGCCAGGGTAAGGATCAGCAGGGCGGCCAAGGCAGCCAGCAGCAGGACGGCCGTCACGGCAGTGGTCCGGAGGATATGCGTATGCCGCCCACCATGCGTGAACTCCTTCGCGCCGATTGCAGCACGGCACGGAGTCGTTACGCGATGGCGTTTGCCTTCCTGTAAGATAAGCTTTCGGTCGGAACGGAAGTGATTTCAGCTGGTGGAGACCGATTGAGTCCCCTACCTAGATCGCCCCTGTAATTTTCAATGCCACGCCTATATCGTGATGGGCGGCGTCGGGTAAGGTGACGTGAAGCCCCCTGGCGTCCTGACGGAAGGTCAGGGGCTCGTTACGGCCGACGGCTTCCACCCGTTGGACGCGACCTGAACTGCCCTTTGCCAGGGAAGCGATCGATACATTGCCGTTGGGCCGGCCGAGCGCGATGGCATAGAGCGTCTTGCCCTTTGTGGTGAAACGGATGTCGGCGGCGGTGAAAGGCTTCTGCTTGCCTTCGCCGAACATGCCGGCGCCGACCTCGGTCGGGCCTTCGCCGAAGACGCGCCACGGCCGCGTGCCGTAAATGGCTTCGGAAAAGCGCCCCATCCATTCGCCGATGCCTTCGACGATACGGCGCTCTTCGCTGTCGATCGAGCCGTCGCCGCGCACAGGGATGCTCAGCAACAGGTTGCCGTTCTTGGAGACGATATCGCACAGGCGGTGGATCACCGCCGCGGCCGGCAGATAGCCCTTTTCCTCATAGAGGCGGCGGTTGTAGTGCCAGTCGCCGATGCAGGTGTCGGTCTGCCACGGCTCTGCGCTGATGCCGGCACGGAAGCCGCGTTCGACATCGGCGACATAGCCGCCTTGCGGCGTCCCCTGCGGCTTAATGTTGATGACGCCGTCCAGCTTGCCGTGGCGCTTGATCGAGGCATTGTAGTAGTGGGCGGCGATGTCTAATCCCACCTGCCCCAGCGGCAGGTCGAAATTGTCGAAATAGACCAGGTCCGGGTCGTAGCTGTCGATCAGGTCCTTGCAGCGCAGATACCATTGCCGCGTGAACGCCGGATTGTTGAGCGGCGGGGATTCGGTCCAGACGCGGTCGTTCTTTTCGTGCCAGTCGCTGGCTTCTGCGATCGTCCTGATCCCCGGCGGCAGAGGCATGGTTGCGCCGGTATAGAGTTCCTGCGGGTCGAGTCCTTCCCACCACTGGCCCTTGCCGTCGATCTTCTGGCGGCGCCAGGCGTCATAGCGTTCGCCGGCGCGTGGGCCTTCGGGGTCGTAGCCATAGGCGACCTGGTACCAGTGCCAGGCGTGGGCCGAATGGTTCGACACGCCGAACTTCAGGCCGGCCTTGCGCGCGGCCCTGGCCCAGCCGCCGATGATGTCCTTTTTCGGCCCTATGCGCGTCGCATTCCAGTCGTGGAACTTCGAGGCATACATGTCGAAATTGTCGTGGTGGTTGGCCATGGCGACGAAGTACTTCGCCCCGGCCTTGGCATAGAGGTCAAGCAGGCCGTCCGGGTCCCAGTTCTCGGCCTTCCAGCGCGGATAGAAGTCCATGAAGCCGAATTCCGTCGGGTGGCCATAGGTCTTGACGTGGTGGTCGTAGACGCGGTTGCCCTGCTGATACATCTGGCGGGCGTACCAGTCGCCGTATTCCGGTACGCATTGCGGCCCCCAGTGCGCCCACAGCCCGAACTTGGCGTCGCGGAACCAGTCGGGCGTCCGGTAATTGGCGATCAGCGACGCCCAGTCAGGTTTGAACGGTCCATCCGCGATGCGATCGAAGCCCGGCTCTGCCAGTTCGGCAGCGATGACGGGCGTCGTGGCAGCGGCCGTAAGGCCCGCCGTCGCCTGAAGCAAATGGCGTTTGGTCAGCATATGTCCATTCCTGTTTTCAAGTGCGCGTCGGAGTGCGACACCATCTGTCATATTTGAAAATACTTTTCCTGTATGAAAATGGGGCTGTCAATATGGTATTTATGGTGCGGGTGACCGAGACCCTGCTCGACTACTATTCGATTGCAACCCTGGAGCCTGAAAAGGCGAGCAGCGAAGACAAGACGATCCGCCAGACCCTGCTGGTCGCGCGTATGCGCCAGCCCGCGGGCAAGGGGGATTTCAAAAAGCCGGCGACGCCTCTGCAGCCACATGAAGGGCAGAAGTCGACCCTTACCATGGTGACGGCCGGCGACAATTCGGCGCTGGGTGGCAATCTTCAGCTACGCCTGCGTTTCGCCTACAACGATTTTCTCTCCGTCACACCTGGCGCCTTGCCGTATTCGGAACTGTCGTTCGGTGACCTGAGGTTCGAAACCGACGGTGACAGGGTGACCGTCCGTCAAGCGGACATCATCCGTATTACGACGCTGAATGTGTCGCAGACCGGCCTGCCGGGTGACGGCGGTCCGGCCTGGCGGCTGAGGCTGGCGCTGGAACAGGAGCGGCTGGATTGCGACGACTGCCTGACCGCGGTCGCTGAAGGCAATGTCGGCAAGAGCTTCTGGCTGAACCATTCGACGCTTGGCTACGTGCTGGCGGGCGGGCGGATTTCGGGGCCCGAGGCCGGGATGGGGGACCTTCAGGGCGGATTGACCGGCGGGCTGTTGTTCAATGCGGGCCGGCCGTGGCGCGTCGCTGCTGAGGCTGGAGCGTGGCAGAGCCTGACGGGCGCGGTCCGGCCGCATGTCACGGCGAAAATCGAAACCCGCATCGCCATCTCGCGCAACCTCGATCTGGCAGCGTCGATGGCATCGGACACTTTCGGTGGAAAGACCACGACCGAGGTGCGCTCAGGCCTGGCGATCTACTGGTAGGTATCAGTGACCGCCACGGATAGCGGCGCCTAGACCTGAGGATATGGCCGCGGCGGTTTCGGCCAGCAGGCTACGTGCCTGTTCGGCGTCGACCGTCTGCGATCCATCGATCAGCTTGAGAAAGGGCACGGTTATGGCGGCGGCAATGGCGCCGTTGAATCCGAACACCGGGAAGCTGATGTCGGTGACGCCCAAGGTGCGCGTGCTGGACATCATTTCAAAGCCGCGGGCCTTGACCTCGCGAAGGTGGGCGGACAGCTTCCTGTCCGTGATCTCGGTCGTGCCGAAGGCCAGCAGGACGTGGCCGGAGCACGACGTGGCCAACGGGATGGACGCACCGGTGCGGACGGCGAAACCTGTCGGGCCGGGATTTTCCTGGCGCAGGACGACCAGACCGCGGTCTTCGGCGAGGACGACCAGGTGGCAGGACTGATCGATGCGGTAAGCGAGGTCGCGCATCAGGGGGGCGGCGACAAAGGCCAATTCCTCGGCCGGTGTGGCGCGGAAGGCCAGTTCGAGCATGCGCGGCGTCACGCGATAACGGTCGCCCGGCGCCTTGCGCAGCCAGTCGCGGCGTTCCATCACCATGATGACGCGGAAAATCTCGCTCATCGACAGGCCGAGGCCTGCCGCGATCTCAGTCACCGTAAGGCCGCCGGGCGCACCGGCGAGCAACTCGATGACGTTGAACCCTTTTTCAAGCGCGGGTGCGGCGTAGTTGCTGGTGCGCGAGGTATCGGACGGAGCAGGGGAGCGGGGCTTGGCCATGCCCCCCTAACTAAGGTGATTGCCGCGATTGCACAAGACGGTTGGTTTAAACCGTGGCGATGGCCTTGAGTACGCCGGCTCGGTCGGCGATCAGGGTCGGCACCACCGACGGCAATTCGTGCAGCGCGAAGCTGTGGGTTTGCAGGGCGTCGGTAGGAATGGCGCGGGCGCGGACCAGATCGATCACCAGCTGGAAGTCATGATGTGTGGCGTTGCGGCTGGCGATCAGCTGCATTTCACGTTTGTGGAACTCCGGATCGGCGAAGGTGATGGCGTCCTTGACGACGCTGACCAGGACGTAGCGCCCGCCGTGAGCAACATAGTCGAAGCCTTTTTCCATCGCTTTTGCATTGCCGGTCGCGTCGAAGACGGCGTCGAAATATTCGCCTTCGGTGCGTGCGACAAGCCAGTCTTCGAGATCAGGACCAACGAGGCCGGTGTTTTCCAGGCCAAGGGCCGTGCGGGCGTGGTCGAGGCGAACCGGGCTGGTGTCGATCAGGCTGACCTCCGCCCCGGCCAGCTTCGCGAACAGGGCGACGGCGACGCCGATGGGACCGGCACCGGCCACCAGGATGCGTTCGGTTTCGGTGACTGCGCCGCGCCGGACGGCGTGCATGCCGACAGACAGGAATTCGACCATTGCCGCTTCTTCCGCAGTTAACCCCGGGACAGGAATGACCGCGGCTTCAGGCACGCAGACAAAGTCGGTCATGCCGCCATCCATGTGGACCCCCATGACGCGGATGTTAACGCAGCAGTTGGGCTTGGCCTTGCGACAGGCGATGCAACGATTGCAGGGCAGATAGGGATTGATGGTCACCAACTGGCCGGATTGCAGTGGCGAGCTGACGTCGGCGTCCACGACTTCACCGGCCAGTTCATGCCCCATGATGCGCGGGTAGGACAGGAAGGGCTGCGTGCCGCCGAAGATGTGATAGTCGGTGCCGCACAGGCCAACGCGGCGGATACGGATTGTCACCTCGCCTTCCTTCCGCACCGGTACCGGACGTTCGACCACGGCGAGTTCGAACGGTTTTTCACAAATTACGGCCTTCATCAATCCATCTGCCTTGCTGCTAATTGCTATATACGAAAGTTACTTCCATTATGGAAAGTAAGCAAGACTTGATCGCACGGCGGAACTGAGCCTAACTGAGCGCGCAAAATGGGGCGGAGACTCCGCGCAGGAGGGACATGCCGATGACCGGTTTTAAAGGCGGCCAGATTCGCTGCATCCTGAACCGCCGTGCCTTGCTTGGGGCGGCGACGGTGATTCTCGGCGGATCCGTCACCGGCCGCGCCAATGCCCAGGCCGCGCCCAGGCCGGCGGATGCAACCTTGACCGGTACACCACAGGCGCCGGTCATTATCCCCGCGCCGCCTGAGCCGAAAGGGCTGTTGTCGGAGGAAGTCGTCGAACTGTGGCCTGTTGGGCGCGTGCCCGGGTCGGACGGTGTCAGGGTGACGCGACAGGTTCTGGAGCGCGGCTCGCCCGCGGCTCACGATCGCGCCGTCATGCACGTTTCGCGTCCGGTCCTTGAGGTCTTTCGTCCCGAAAAGCCCACCGGTTCAGCTATGATTCTGCTGCCTGGCGGCGGATATGTCCGGCTGGCCGTTGACAAGGAGGGGGCAGGCGGCGCGCGCCGGCTGGTGCAGGACGGGATTACCTGTTTCGTGCTCAACTACCGCCTTCCGCTGGACAGGTGGGGTGCGGGTTACGACGCAGCGCTTCAGGATGTGCAGCGGGCGGTGCGGCTGGTCCGCGCCAATGCCGCGATGTTTGGCATTGATCCTGAACGGATCGGGGTCATGGGATTTTCGGCTGGAGGGCACCTCGCGGCCGCATCCCTGACGCGATCTGATGCGAAAGTATATGAGCCGGTCGATGCGGCGGACCAGGTTTCGGCCCGGCCGGATGTCGTGATGCTTGGCTATGCCTTTATCAATCTGGGTATGCGGCCGCTTGATGGTCTGCCGCCAAGCGCCGAGGCGGGGCGGGCCTTGAACGAGCGGGTGGTCAACGGCCTGCCGCCGGTTTTCCTGTTGCATGCGTCGGACGACACATCGGTGTCCGTGACCAACAGCCTGGTCATGTACCAGGCGCTAAGGGGCGCCGGTGTGCCGGCCGAGATGCACATCTATCAGGAGGGAGGGCATGGATTCGGCTTCAGCCTGCCCGCCGATCGCCCGGCTGGACGCTGGCCAGACGCGTTTACGGCGTGGCTGCGCCGCATTGCATTTATCTGAGGAGGGTTTGCTATGACGAATTTTATCGGCCGGGCCCTGATGGCCGGACTTACGGCGGCGGCCATGGTCGCCGCCGTTCAGGCGCAGGCGGAAGGTGTGATTACCGAGCGCATCACTATTCACGGCAAGGCGCTGGAGGGCAATCTTGAAGGCAATCCGGCCGACCGCAAGCTTATCGTCTATCTGCCGGCGGACTACCGCAGCGATGCGAAGAAGCGGTATCCGGTCGTTTATGCATTGCACGGTTATTCGATAGACAATGAAAAATGGACGACGGAAATCAAGACGCCCCAGACGATCGACGGCGCATTTGCGTCCGGGGTAAGGGACATGATCGTCGTGCTGCCGGACAGCCGTACCGTTCATAACGGCTCGATGTATTCCAGTTCCGTGACGACGGGCGACTTCGAGAGCTTTGTCGCGAAAGATGTGGTCGGCTATATCGATGCCCACTACCGGACGTTGCCGCAGCGCGAGAGCCGGGGGCTGGCCGGGCATTCCATGGGCGGTTACGGCACGATCCGCATCGGCATGAAGCATCCCGAAGTGTTCGGAGCGCTGTATGTCATGAGCCCGTGTTGCCTGTCGGCGCGTGGTGCGCCATCGCCTGAGACGGCCGCTAAGCTTGAAGCGTTGAAAACGCCGGCGGAGGGGGCGGCGCTGGGCTTCTTCGAGCGGGCGACGCTGGCGGCCGCCGCGGCCTGGACGCCCAATCCGAAGAAGCCGCCTTTTTACCTGGACCTGCCGACAAAGGATGGCGTGGTTCAGCCGGATGTCCTGTCGCGCTGGGCGGCCAATGCCCCGATCGCCATAGTTCACCAGTACGTGCCGGCGCTGAAGACGTACAAGGCGATCGCCTTCGACGTCGGGGATCGCGACGGGTTGAAAACCGACACCGAGGTGCTGCACAGGACGCTTGAAGACTACGGCATCGCCAACACCCTTGAGATCTATGCCGGCGACCACGTCAGTGGCGTGGCGGACCGGATGCAGAAACACGTCCTGCCGTTTTTCAGCCGGAACCTGACGTTCGAATAGGCGGGTGAGCCGTACAAGATAACGCCTTTTCTTTCACGCAAAGGGCACTATGGTCGGCGGCGATCTGATTTGTGGATTGTCATGACCCTTCGCTCTGGCACATTCCTGTCCCGGCTGCTGGCCGCATGTACCGTGCTTTGCATGGTTTTGATGCTGCATGGCGGGTTTGCGGGGTTGCAGTCGGCCATACTGAATATCCAGCATGCGGCCAGCGGCGACCTGCAACTAGCCGATGGCGGCTGGGTCAAGGCCTGCGACGGCGAATTGGACGATTGTGACGGCCATGTCGTCGCGCCGCACGGCGATGACGGCGGGCCGATCCATCATCATCATGCGAGCGGCGAGACGCCGTCCGGCGCAGTTGCCGATGAGGCGCCACTTCATGTCGTTATTTATGCCACCGCACTGGACCTGTGGCCCGGCGATGTCACGCGGCTGGCTGGGCGATACGTCGGCGCGGCCGACCAGCCTCCGCGTCTGACCGTCCTTTGACGGGCGGCGCCCCCGGCGGGCGCATCTGTCAGACATTCCGCGAGAGACGATTTGTTTTTCTTCAATGGGCGCGCCCAGGGCGCGCGGCGCATGACCCTGTGCGCCATGGCCGTTTTCACAACGGTTCTTACGCCTGCCCGCGCGCAGGCTACTCAGCCCGAAGCCGTCGAAGAGATGGGGGAGGGCGGGGACATCGTCATCCAGTCGACACGATCCAAACGTCGGGTCCAGGCCGAGCCCGTCCGGGTCGAGGTCATCACCCGCGAAGAGATCGAGGAGAAGATGCTCATGCGCCCAGGCAATGTCGCCATGATCATGAGTGAGACCGGTGGCGTGCGCATGCAGGTAACATCGCCGGCGCTTGGCGCGGCCAATATCCGCATACAGGGCATGAGTGGCCGATACAGTCAGGTGCTGGCCGATGGCCTGCCGCTTTACGGCGGGCAGGCGTCGTCGCTCGGCATACTGCAGGTTACGCCTGCCGATCTGGGCCAGGTTGAGGTGATCAAGGGGGCAGCGTCGGCGTTGTATGGGCCGTCGGCGCTGGGCGGGGTCATTAACCTGATCTCACGCCGTCCGGGCGATGAGGTGGCGGGAGAGGTACTGGCCAATGCGACAAGCCGCGACGGGCAGGATGTCACCACCTATGTGGCCGGCCCGATGTCGGAGCGGTGGGGATATTCGGTGACGGCGGGCTATCATAGGCAGAGCCAGCAGGATCTGGACGGCGATGGCTGGCTGGACATGCCGCGTTACGAGCGATGGACTGTGCGACCGCGTCTGTTTTGGCAAGGGGCGGATGGCGGTTCAGCTTTCCTGACAGTGGGCGCGATGACGGAGTTGCGTGGCGGCGGCACGGTCGCGGGCAGGACCGCGCCGGATGGATTGCCGTTTCAGCAGGACCAGGACAGCCACCGCATTGACGCCGGGGGCAGCGCCGAGTTTCCGATCGACGGCGTGGGGACGCTGCATCTCCGGTCATCGGTCATGGTGCAGACCCATCACCATCGTTTCGGCCCGGTCATCGAGGACGATCGTCATCGCACCGCTTTTGCCGAGGCGGCGCTGGGCGACAACGTGGGAAAGACGTCATGGCTGGCAGGCGTGGCTGTGCAGGCGGACAGTTATCGGTCGGATGCCTTCCCTGGTTTTGACTACAGCTTTACTGCGTCGGCAGTGTTCGCGCAGGTGGAACATAATGTGCGCGACGACCTGACGCTTGCCGCCAGCGGCCGGGTCGACGCCCACAGCGAATACGGGACGCGCTTCAGCCCACGCCTGTCGGCGCTGTACCGCCCGGGCCCCTGGACCTTACGGGGATCGGTAGGGGGAGGATTTTATGCGCCGATGCCACTGGTGGAGGAGACGGAAGCCAACGGATTGTCGCGGCTTGAGCCGTTGGGCAAGCTTGAGGCCGAGACGGCGCGCAACGCATCGTTCGAAGTCGGTTATGCGAAGAGGCCGTTCGAGGTCAATCTGGCCGTCTTTGCATCCGACATGAACAATACCACGCGTATTGAAGCGGTTGCGGGCGATCGTGTGCGGTTGATCAATGTCGAGGGGCAGACCCAGATCCGGGGGGCGGAGGGGTTAGTGCGCTGGCGCCGACGCGCCTTTACGGTGACGGGATCGTACGTCTATGTCGACGCGACCGAGCCTGATCTTTCAGCTAGCGGGAGGCGTGCGGTGCCGCTGACGCCCAAGCATACGGCAGGCATTGTCGCGATGTGGGAAAGGCATGACGTCGGACGGGTCGGCGTCGAACTCTACTATACGGGAAAACAGGAGCTGGAGGACAATCCCTATCGCTCGGTGAGCAAGCCCTATGCCGTGCTGGGCGTGTTGGCGGAGAAGGCGTTCGGCAAGGTAAGTGTCTTTATCAACGCCGAGAATATCGGAGATGTGCGGCAGGGCCGTTATGATCCGATATTGCTGCCAGCCCGGTCGCCGGACGGGGCGTGGACGGTGGATGCCTGGGCGCCGACGGACGGGTTCATTGTCAATGGCGGCGTGCGGGTGAAGTTCGGCGGCGGTGAGCATCACTAAGCGCAACTGAAGCCGGGCAAGGCAGATTCAGCTGTATCGAATAAGAACGGGAGGCCGTGTGAAGGCCTCCCGTTTTTTCGAACCGACCGCGAAGAGGGCTACGGTGTTTATTCGGCGGCGACGGGGGCGCCGGCGTCGGAAAGCGATTCCATGCGATAGCCGATGCCGGATTCGGAGGTAATGCTCTGACCGAGTGCGCCCGCGCCCTGGAGCTTTTCGCGGACCTGGCCGATATAGACGCGCAGGTATTGGGTGTCGTCGATATGGGCGGGACCCCAGACGTCCTTCAGTATCTGCTTATGGGTCAGCATGCGGCCCTTGTTGCGAACGAAGAATTCGAGCAGGGCAAATTCCTTGGGCGTGAAGGGGGTGAGGGTGCCGTTGATATGAACTTCGTGACGGGTCAGGTCGATGGTGATGGGGCCGTTTTCGAGGGTCTCGGGTTCGGCTTCGGTCTGGCGCTGGCGCAGGTTGGCCTGGATGCGGGCCAGCAGAACCTCGGCGCGGAAGGGCTTGATGACATAGTCGTCAGCGCCGGCGTTTAGGGCCTTGACCACTTCGCGGTCGTCGGCGCGGGCCGACAGGACGATAATGGGCGTATTGGTGAACTGGCGCACGGCGGTTATGACTTCCTGGCCGTCCATTTCCGGCAAGCCGAGGTCGAGGACGATGAGGTCAGGCTTGGCGCCGATGACCTGGCGCAGGGCTGCCTTGCCGTTTTCCGCCTCGATGATTTCGTAGTCCTCGACGCTGAGGAAGATGCCCAGCATGTTGCGGATTTCGGCCTCGTCGTCGACGAGAAGAATCTTGGCTTTGGATGTCATGGGTGTGCCCGCCTCTGAAATGGAAACCATTGCAGATTACTGGGGCCGGGTGGCATAAAGAGTCACGAGGGGAAACGGGGGTAAAATTATAAAGGCTTGATAGGTATCGGCAATCTGGCAGCGAGGGGCTGAGGCGGGTCACGCAGCAAGAGCATCTGTCGTATATGGGGAAAGCCGCGTTTGCGCGATTGACGCCGGGAAGAAATAGCGTAGGAAATTGTCATCATCGCAAAGATTGCGTCATCACCCGCAGGCCTTGGGCCTTGCGGGCTTTTTGTTGTCCGGAAGGCGGGAGTGGCAAGATGGCAGCCAGGAAAAAGCCGGCGGCTCAGACCATGCAGGATATGGTTCTGAAGGCGCTGGAGGCAGCAGGGGGATTTTCGTATTTCGCCGAATTGGACGTGAGCAACAGTTTCGGATCGGTTACAGCCCGCAGCGCCGCCGCAGTTGTTGCGGCCTGATTACTCAGGTTGCGTCAGGCGGACGCGGGCGATGGCTGCTTCGATATTGTCGATGACCGCACCGGCACCGGCAAAGACGAAGATGAACGGGCTGGTGACGAGGGTAAGGGCAATCAAGCCCAATGCCTTGCCGGGACTGATATCGCGTTGAGGCCCGGTTTCGCCGGCAGCCTCCCGGACAGCGGCGAGCGCGTCCTTCATCGGGACATAATATTCAAAATCTCTGTTCTCGTCGCCGCCTTCATGGATCGGATGCGGAACAGGACAGTGCCTCGCTAGAATCTGACTCGCCGTACGCAATGAACTCTTCGCCTCCCCAGACGTTACCCCGTCACACTAGCACACTCCATCTTTTTGAAAAGTTGAACTCATACAGGCTCCAATATGAATTTAAATTTCCTTCTTTCGGACATCGGAAACGACATCCAGAAGCGCCTGGTTCCAGATTGGAAACGGGCGCTTTCTTTTTACAGCGTCCAGGCCGGGATCATCGGCGGCGCAGTCCTGGCGGGTATTGCCGCTGTCGAGGCTACGGGCGTCAGCGTGCCGGAATTCTGGACGCGGGCGGCAGCCTTTCTCACCATCACCGGGATGGTCGCCGGCCGGCTGATCAGCCAGGCCAATGGGCAGGGAGGCGGCCATGATCAACAGCCGTGATATCGCCGCGCTCCATCCCCAGGTCGCAGCCAAGGCACGGGCTTTTGTGGAGGCATGCCAGGCGCAGGGCATCGATATCCTGGTGACCTCGACCTATCGCGACCATGCGTCCCAGGACGCGCTCTATGCGCTGGGGCGGTCGAAGTCTGGAAAAAAGGTCACGAATGCCAAGGGCGGGCAGAGCTTCCATAATTTCCGCGTGGCGTTCGATATCGTGCCGCTGCGCGCCGGCAAACCGGTGTGGGGCACAGCCGGCGAGGATGGCCAGCTGTGGGCGCGCATCGGCGCCGTCGGCGAGGCGCACGGGCTGGAATGGGCCGGGCGCTGGAAGCGGATGCGCGAAATGGCACATTTCCAGTTCACTGGCGGTTTGACGCTTAAGGACTTTCAGGCGGGGAGGCATCTGCCATGAATATCCGCAGTTTAGAAAGCCATATCGCTTGCCTCATCGGCGGCGTCTGTGTGGGCGTCCTGATCATGTGGCAGGCAGAGCAGGGGCGGCAGGCGAAGGCTGAACTCAAGGCGGCGCAGTCGGCGATCGCCTTCGAGAAAAAGGCCGACGCCATCACAGCTGCGGTCGGCGCCGAAACGGCGCAGCAGACCGCTCATATCCAGTACAGAACTCGCGAGGTCATCCGCTATGTGCCGCAAGTTATCACCCCCGAAATTGTCGAGCGCTATCCTCTGCCTCATGGCTTTGTGCGCTTGCACGACGCGGCCGTCTTATCGGAGCTTCCCGTTGCCGCCAGGCAATCTGATGGTGCCGCCTCAGACATTGGCGCCGATCAGGCGCTCGGCGTCATCGTCGGAAATGTCGGCCAGTGCTACGAATGGCGCGCCCAGCTCATCGGATTGCAGGACTGGATCAAACAGCAGCACGCCCTGTCGCAAGGGGACGTGAAATGAACCAGCGGAATTTTACCGATGCCGATCTGGAAGCGCTGATCGACATGTTTTGGAAGAAAATTCAGCAGGAGGTCGGCGGCGGGATTCTGAAAGGGCTGTGGACCAGCCTGATCGGCTTTGTCATCGGCGCCTGCGCGCTGGGCCTGGCGATCAAGATGAAGCTGATCGTGGTGCCGTGAGGGATTGGCGGACAGTGTGAGGATCGAACTCACGGAACCTTGCGGTTCTACGGCTTAGCAAGCCGCTGCATTACCACTCTGCCAACTGTCCGTTGGAATTGGCGGAGGGTGAAGGAATCGAACCCTTAACCTTGCGGTTAGCACAGTTTTCGAGACTGCTTGAGCACCAATGCTCGCCACCCTCCGATCACGGAGGGGCACTCCGCGTTTATCGGGAATAGGGGCGACTTGATAAGGTGCGATAGGTCATGTGTGCCGAAATGTCATTTCCGATGAAACAAGTCAAGCGGCTTTTCTGATCATGATGCCGGTTCGATGCCCGTGGCCATCGGTGGTTTGGTGGTATCGCGCCTTTTAATCGGCGAGGCCAGGCCGAAGACCGGCAACCAGCCCAGGCGTTTCAGCACGTAGTGGGCGGCGACCGGAAGGGTAATGCAGACGACGAACAGCACTGCGATATTGCTCGGCAGGTCGTTGATGCTCAGGCGTTCCAGCAGCTTGCGCATGATCGAGGCGATCAGGGTGTGCGAGACATAGATGGTCATGGACGCCGTTCCAAGGATGGCCAGGGCCGCGCCGGCGCGCAAAGAAACCTGGCGCGACAGGGCAATGACGGCGGCGATGCCGAACAGGCTGGCCGGGACGGCGAGGATCGACTGATAGCGCCAGCCGATCAGCGCGTGTGCCGCCAGAACCGACAGGGCGAAGCCGGCGGTGAGGGCAGGGACCGTCCAGAATTTCAGCGGTGTTTTTGCGGCGAAATCTTTCAGGTAGTGGCCGGCCATGTAGAAGGGCATGGCGCCGAAGAACATGAACAGCGGTGGCCAGACGGCCCTGGCGGTTTCGGGAACGAACTCGGCGGCGGCGAAAGCCGCTATGCTTATGCCGAGAAGCCAGCTGCGCTTCTGTTGCGGCCAGACGGCGAAGACCAGGTGGCACATCAGAAGGACGTAGAGGAACCAGAAGATCGACATCGGATAGATGGGAATCCAGGCCAGCCTGTCCCAGGTGACGCCCTTCGAGCTGAACAGGACGCGCAAGATACCGAACGCGATCGACCATAGCACGTACGGATAGGCGATGGTCCACAGCTTGCCCTTGATGAACGGGCCGCGTCCCTTGTCCAGGCTGGCCGCGGCCGTCAACCCGGACAGGAAGAAGAAAAGCGGCATGTGGAAGGTGTAGAGGGTAAAGTCGAACCACTGATAGCCGGGGGCCTGCGGGTCAACGAGGCCGTTGTCGACCAGGCCGCGCATCAGATGCCCGGCCACGACCAGAAGGATGCCGATGCCCTTGGCATAGTCGAGCCATAAAAGTCTTTGTCTTGCAGCTTCGGCCACGCATAACCCCGCTATGAATTCATGCTGCACCGTAGCAAAGGGTTTATAAAAATCTGATGCTGTATGTGTTTCCCATTGTGTCAGCTTAAGGGGCGGACAGGAAAACAGCAGCATTGGCGTGTTGCGGTGCACCAATATATCGGCTAGGTGTGGTCAAACTGACCGGGGAAGACCATGCATCCTTTACCGACCGCGTCGCATACGCGCTATCAGTTCCTTGACCTGTGCCGGGCGCTGGCCGCCATCTTCGTGCTGTTCCAGCATAGCGGGGAGGCCGCCGGTCTTCTGTCCGCCAAGGCCGGAAGTTTCGGCACGACGGTCATCAGCTTTGGACAACTGGGTGTCGTGCTGTTCTTCATGGTCAGCGGCTATATCATCCCGAAAAGCCTGGAGTCGGTGAAGGACCTGAAGGTCTTTTGGATCCGCCGGGCGTTCCGTATCTATCCGCTCTACTTCCTGATCATGGCGGTGACGCTGATCCTGTCGATCTTCGTATTGGCGCAGCCGGTGCCGAACCCGATCAAGCTTTTGCCGCATCTGGCGTTCGCCCAGTCGTGGATCGGTTTTCCCAACTATGTAGGCGGTTCGTGGACGCTGTTTATCGAACTGGTCTGGTACATCATCTTCGCTGGCTTGTTCTTTATCGGCCTCAATCGCAAGAATGCGTGGGTGTTTTTCCCGCCGATCGCTGGCTTGGTGCTGCTTGAGGTGGCGTCGGTGGCGACGGGCATCCGCCTGCCGTTCGGGCGCATCTGCATGCTGGTCGTCTGTTATCTCGGGCTTCTGTGGCTGCGCTATAATGACGGGGCGGTGACGAAGCGGTTCTTCTATGGGACGCTCGGCGCTTATGTCGTAGCGATTACATCGGCGTTGATTGTTGGTTTCGGCGTCTTCCCGAGCGATGGGCCGGAAGCGATGACAGTGGGTTGTGTCCTCCTGACCTGGGCCGTCGGATTTGCGCTTTTCGCCGGGCTTTATTTTACGCGGCCGACGCTGAAATGGCTCCAATACCTGGGCGTGATCAGCTATTCGGTCTATCTGGTGCACTCGCCGGTTATCACGGTGGCGACCAAGCTGGGTGTGTCGGGTGTGTGGGTTGTTCCGGTTGTCCTGTTCGTGACTGTGGCGCTGTCGGCCCTGACCTACCGCTTCGTCGAAGAGCCGTTCATCGAATACAGCAAGCGCTTCCGGGCTGCGCCAAAGGCCGAGGCCGTGCCTGCGCCTGGGCAGTAAGGTTGAATCCTTGCTTCGCAAAGGGCTTTAAGCCGTCGTCGTTTCCTTCGCCAATGCGCCCAGTTTTTCCAGATATTGCCGGTGCGTCGGCATGGTGGCGGCGAGGTCGCTGAGGTGCGTTTTCATGCGCGCGAAGCCGGTGCGGAGGGTGTTCAGATACTCATAGGCAACCAGCGGGTCATAGCTCTCCGGCATCACGCCCTGGCCCATCATTACGGCCATCCATGAGGTCGGGGTGAACATCTCTTCGGCCGCATTGGCAAAGGTGCCACGGTCGCGAAAGACGGCCAGCTTGTGCGCGAGGGTGTCGGGGATCTCCATATTGCGCACATAGTCCCACAGCGCGCCCTGGCGTTGATTGGCGTGGTAATGCAGGATGATGAAGTCGCGGATGCGCTCATAGTCCAGGTGTTGGCGCTGGTTGTAGGCGTCGATATTGGTCGGTGCGAAGCTGCGGTCGGGGAAGTGTTGCAGCAGTTTGTTGATGCCGGATTGCACCAGGTGGATGCTGGTCGATTCCAGTGGCTCGATAAAGCCAGAGGCCAGGCCCAGCGCCACGACGTTTTTATTCCAGAATTTTTTGCGCCGCCCGGTGATGAACTTCAGCCGGTTGGCGGAGGCGAGAGCTTCGCCTTCGAGGCTGCCGCGCAGAACCGCTTCAGCTTCGTCGTCGCCGATAAAGCGGCTTGAGTAGACATAGCCATTGCCGACGCGGTGCTGCAAAGGAATGTGCCACTGCCAACCGGCATGGCGTGCCGTCGAGGTCGTGTAGGGGCGGATGATGGGATGGCCATTGGCGTCGTGCGTGCCGTGGGCGCACGGCATGGCGACGGCGCGGTCCATGGGTAGCCAGTGTGACCAGTCCTCATAGCCGCTCGACAGCGCCTGTTCGATCAGGAGACCGCGGAAGCCAGAACAGTCGATGAAGAGATCACCGCCGACCTTCCGGCCATCGGCCAGCGTCACGCCGGTGACAAAGCCGGTTTCACTATCCTGATTGACTTCTGCGATGCGGCCTTCAACGCGCGTGACCCCGCGCTTTTCGGAATAGGCGCGCAAATATCGCGCATAGAGGCCGGCGTCGAAGTGGTAGGCCGAGCCGAAATTCGCCAGAGTGTCGCGCGGATCGTCCGACTGCCTGCCCATGCGCCCCGCCTTTGCGGCGAGCGTGCACAGCGAATAGTCCTCGATGGACGAGATCTCGCCGGCGGCCTTCATGCGCAGCCAGAATTGCAGGAAATGGCCCAGTTCGGTCTTCAGGCCATGGACGCCGAACGGGTGGAAATAGCGCTGGCCTTCGTTGAGCCAGCCCTTGAATTCGATGCCGAGCTTGTAGGTGCCCATGGTTTCGCGCATGAACTCGGCCTCATCCAGGCCCAGCATGGCGTTGAACAGCTTGATCGGCGGGATGGTCGCTTCGCCGACGCCGACGGTTCCGATGTCTTCGGACTCGACGAGGGTGATCCTCAGGCGGGCGCCCAGGTTGCGAGCAAAGGCCGCGGCTGCCATCCAGCCGGCGGTGCCGCCACCGACAATGGTGAGGGACTGAATCGGATCGGGATGTGTGACCATTGGGCGCATAAATGTAAAAGGGCCG
>CBIHPL010000009.1:0-19139 GCA_966212005.1 uncultured Asticcacaulis sp. | reverse complement strand
AGGAAACGCCCGAATAATAAAGCAAAGACGCTGACAAGCGGCCTTGAGAGCCGCAAGCGGACAATATGCGATGGTGCGAGAACGCGGTTGCCTGAACAGGCAGCCGCGTTTTTGCGTTACCAGCGCAGGCCTTCGGCGACGTACCGGGCATGGGCCGTCTGCACGTCCAGCAACTTTTTCAGAAGCAGGGGATCAAGCTTTCCGGCGTCATCGGTGGCTTCCAGGGCGTGAATACCAGCAGCAATGAACAGCAGGTCCAGGCCCTGGCCATTGGCGCCCAGGGCGTCCGTCGGCAAGCCGTCGCCTATGGCCAGGATACGCGCCTTGTCGATAGCATGGCCGGTCTGGCGTTCCAGCTCGGCATAGCACATGTCGTAGATCGGAGCGTAGGGCTTGCCCGCCATGATAACCTCGCCGCCCATTGCGATATAGAGATCCGCCAGGGAGCCCGCGCACAAGATGATCTTGTCGCCCCGCTGAACGACCTTGTCGGGGTTGGCGCAGATCATGACGAGCTTGCGGTCTACGGCGACCTGGAAGTCGGGCCGGTACTGCTCGACCGTATCGGTTTCGTCGTTATAGGGCGAGGTGCAGGTGATGAAGGCGGCGGTTTGCGGCGTACCATCCAGATCTATACCGATGCCTTGGTACAGCGACTGTTCGCGCGGATCGCCGATACGCCAGGCTGCCCCAAGTGGCGCAAACTTGCGCAGGTATTCGCGCGTGGCGTCACCGGACGAAATTACCGCCGAGAAGCCGTCCTCCATAATGCCAAGGCTGGCCAGTTGTTCGATCAGGCTGTCGCGCGGGCGAGGAGAGTTGGAGATCAGGACGACCGGGCCACGCTCGGCCTTGAAACGGCGCAACGCCTCGTAGGCCGGCGGGAAGTGCTGGCGGCCGTTATGGATGACCCCCCAGATGTCACAAAACAGAGCATCATACTGATCGGCAACCGCCGACAGGCCGGACAACAATTCAGGCTGGGACATTCCACACTCGCAAAGGGCGCAACAGTTGCGGGCTGTTTAGCGAGTAGGCCGATACAGGGGAAGCGCTAATCCCCTGCTGTCGGGCTTTTTATGCCCGGCGGCGGACCTGGGGCAGGGTGGATTTGATAAAGCCGGCGGGTGGATCGGTCTCGGCGAGCACCTGCTCCTTGATGGCGCGCGGTTCGCCGAACAGGTGGCCCTGACCGTAGCCGATGTCGAGGTCGAGGATGTCGACGACCTGCTTTTCGTTCTCGACCTTCTCGGCGACGACCTCGATGCCGTAACGCGCCAGAAGGGACGCGTAGTCGCCGGCGTGGATGTCCTTCAGGAATTTCAGGGCGGGCTTGCCTTCGATGTTCAGCAACTGGTCGAGCAGGATGCCGGCGCCGATCTTGACGAAGCGGACGTCCGATCGGTGCAGGTCCTGGAGGTCGAAGTCGATGCTCGACACTTTGTCGAGTGAGAACCGGAAGCCGAGATCGGCGAGCTTGGCCATGTTTCGGGCTTCGACCGAGCCGCGCGCGGCGAAAGCGTCCTGACCGAGTTCGAAGATCAGTGCGCCGGCTAGATCCCGGTTCTCATTGAGGAACTCAAGAAACTGGGGAAAGAAGACGTCATCGCGCAGTGACGTCAGCGAGATATTGCAGAAGATGCCGATGCGGCGATCCTGCTTGGCCAGGCGGCGGACGATCTGCACGCAGCGGAACAGCAAAAGGTTGTCGATCGACGGCACCAGACCCTCGGCATCGGCGACATTGAGATACTCCGCAGGCATCAGCACGCGGCCGGAGACATCGCGCAGGCGCGAGAAGCTTTCGTAGAAGATGGTCTTGCGCTGGGGCAGGTTGACGACGGGCTGAAGATACAGGTCGACACGGTTCTGCGTCAGGGCGTCACGGATGGTTTCGATCAGGGCGAGGGCCTGGGCTTCGCGGGCATTGCGCGGCTGGGCCATGACGGCCGGCGCCGCCTGCCATTCGGACAGGCGGTCTTCGATGCTTTCGCCCAGCTTCTTGACCAGGTCTTCCAGCATGCGGACTTCGGACGTCAGCTCTTCAGAGCGCGATGTGCGCTGGTTCTGCACGCGGTCGGCCAGTTCAATCATGTCCTTTTGGGTCGAATCGATCGCATCGACCATCAGCCGATGCGCCTCACGGACCTGTTCGATATCGCGGGTGACGCGCATTTCGACGAGGCGCTGGCCGACGAAAACGTGAAAGGCGACGCAGACCCCCAGGCAACCAAGCATTGCCGCGATCGCAACATTGGGATCGGAGGCACCATTGTACAAGGTCGCGCCAAGGCTGGCGGACAACAGGAAATAGGTGCCCATCAGCAGGACTGGTGTGAGTTTTCTCATCGAGGCTTCCGTGGCCGCAAGTCCGGCGCAGATAGAATCATCGCGCCACTATGAGACGATTTGCGTATCCCGCAAAGAGGCTTGTTAACGATTACGCGGACCGCGCCGTCAGCGGGTCAGATCATGCCGTCCGTCGAACGGCGAAAGGGGCCGGCATAGGACTGATCGACAATGCGGCGGCGATCCGGACCGAAATAGTTTCGGCAGCGGATAAAGGGGCGGGGGCGCATTATGACGCTGTCCAGGCGGCCCAGCAGGGCGCGTGCCGTCAGGGGTTTTACAACAAACTCATTCACACCCGCGTCACGTGCCTGGATAACGCGCGAACGCTCGGAATGCCCGGTGATCATGATGATGGGAAGGTAGGGATTCGTGCTGTCCTGAGCATTGCGCAGCAGCTTGGTGAACTCAACCCCGTCGATCGGATCCATGTTGAAGTCAACCAGTGCGATATCGGCGGGAAACTGGCGCAGCATATCCAGCGCCTCCGCACCGTCACGGGCTTCGCGCACATTCCTGATGCCGGACCCTTTGAGGATGGCTCCGACAATGGACCGCATGTGCTGGTTGTCTTCAACCAGCAGGATTTTCAAACTGCTGTAATCGGCCATGGTCCGGGACGAAAATGTACGGTAACGGGCGCCTTTTAATGATATTCTTGTGGGCGCAATTCGCTGTTATGAAGAACAGCGTAGCAATTTCAAGCGAATAATTCGCCTCCCGATAAAAAGCGGACCTTACAGAGCGCGATCAGGCGATGGTCATGCCCGGAACGGGGGATCGAGAATGCGTAACCTCAGGTTGTGACCATCAGGCTGGGATCCATGCGGCGCTCGCCCCATTTGAGACGCCAGCACAGGTGCGGTCCTGTCGCGCGGCCGGTGGCGCCAACCTTGCCTATCACCTGGCCGGGATAAACGCGTTGGCCGGTGCGGGCAATGACCTCGGACTGATGCAGATACATCGAGATCAACCCCTGGCCATGGTCGATAAAGACCAGACCGCCTTCATAGAACATGTCGGGCTCCGCTAGAACCACCAGGCCGGACTGTGGAGCGCGGACAGGCGTGCCTTCGGGCGCGGCCATATCGAAGCCGTAGTGAGGCGCGGCAGGCGTGCCGTTCAGAATGCGCTGATTGCCGAAATGGCCCGATACGCGGAAATCGCTCAACGGATACTGAAACGGCTTGCGGAAGCCGTCGTCATCCGCCCGGCTGGCAAAGGCCTGGGTTTTCAGTTCGGTATCGCGCCTTATGCGCTCCAGCACCTCAGGTTCCGTCGGCGTAACGGTCTGCTGCGGCAGGCCGTCGACCCGCTGGATGTCGTAGGCGGTCGGCGCTATCGCAAGCATGACGCTGGTCTTTTGACCATGATCCTTGACGCTGATCCGGCAGGAGGGCGGGCAATCGCGATCGAAGCCGACATAGAACCAGCCGTCCGCGGCAGTCCGGCCGCGTGGCGTGCCATCGACCCACAGTTCGGCAAAAGGCGTACCCTGGCCGATGCAGTAACCGCCCTGAACGAAACGTCCCTTCAGATCGAAGGGCAGCATGGTGTCGAATTCCGGCTCAGCTAGAGCCGGCACCGCCACGGTCAAGCCGAGACCGCCAAGCGCGAACAGAAGGTGGCGTCGGTTCAGGCCTTCAGGCTGTTCCATCGGGCCGTGGCTTCCTCGGGACCTGCATAGGCCTCCTGCGTGCGGGGGTTCCAGTACTTCAGCGCTTCCAGCGGAATCTGGCGACCGGACACGGCGCAGACGACAAACTTGCCGGGCCGCATGATGCTGTATTCGCCGTCACCATATTGGAGGACGGCCTGGCCGGGCAGGAGCGGCTGGGCGGAATGCATATTCATGACATGAACATATGTCGCCCGGCGACGCTAATCAAGATCAGAAGAGACTGCCTTGCTGCGGCGGCACACCCGCCGGCTTTTTGACGGCGGGTTTTGGCGCGGGCGGGGCGCTGTCTCCGACAGTAACCTCCAGCTTGAGGTCGCCCTTGAAAGTCAGCTCCAGGCCTTCTCCGGCGGACACCATGTCGGGGGTGGTGACCAGCTGGCCGTCCTTGCGGTTGACCCTGGCAAAGCCGAGATCCAGCGGCCGGTCGGGGTCCAGACTGCGGCGCAATTGGTCAAGGCGGTCAAGACGTTCGGCCTTCAGGGTCAGGGTGCGCGTCACGGCCTCACCCAGGCGGCGTTCCAGTTCGGGCAGGCGTTCAGCCTTTAACAGTCTCAGGCGCGTCAGGGCGTCGGACATGCGGCGCGACAGGTCGGGCAGGCGCTCGCCCTTGGTGTCGGCGATGCGTTTCAGACCTTCGCCAAGCCGCGTGCCCAGTTGCGGCAGCCGGGCATGGTTTTCCGTCAAGGTCAGCTTGCGGCCCATACTGCCGTCAAGCCGGCGGCACAGTTGTTCCAGCTGATCGGCCTTCAAGCGCTGCGGCTGTTCCAGCAGACCCGGCCGGAAACGCGCCGAGGTGCGCTGGAGCGCGACTTCATGGGCGTTGAGATTGGCGTTCAGTCCGCCGCTCAGGCGGTGCGCGACGAAATCCAGCCGTTGCTGTGCCGTATCGATCAGTTCCTGCGGCTTGGGCAGGGCGCGGCTCAACAGGGCGACCCGCTCGCGTTTCACCTCAAGCATCCGGGCGATAATGCCCTGGCGGCGGCGCTCCAGGTCCGAGACGAAGGCACGCAGTTCGCCGAGAACCGGTGTCGCCATTTCCGCCGCACCGGTCGGTGTCGGCGCCCGGCGGTCGGAGACGTAGTCGATCAGGGTGGTGTCGGTTTCGTGCCCAACGGCGGAGATGATGGGGATGGTGCAGTTCGATACGGCGCGGGCCAGGCTTTCATCGTTGAACGGCCACAGGTCCTCGACGCTGCCGCCGCCGCGCGCCACGATAATCACATCGGGGCGGGGCAGGCCGTTCTCGCCCGCCTCAAAGCCCTTCAGAGCGCGAATAACCTGCGGGGGCGCGGTATCGCCCTGGACGACGACCGGCCAGACGATGACGCGGCACGGCCAGCGATCGCGAATGCGGTGCAGGATATCGCGGATAACGGCGCCGGTCGGAGACGTGATGACCCCGATGACGCGCGGGGCAAAGGGCAGGGGGCGTTTGCGCTCGGAGGCGAACAGCCCCTCGGCGTGCAGCTTCTGCTTCAGGCGTTCCAGTTGTGCCAGCAGGGCGCCGACGCCCGCCACCTCCATCTGCTCGATGACGATCTGGTATTTGGATGACGCCGGAAACGTCGTGATGCGGCCGGTGACGATGACTTCCAGGCCATGGTCTGGCTGAGCCTGGAGGCGCGAAACCTGCCCTTTCCAGACCACACCGTCGATCGCCGCCTTGTCGTCCTTGATGGTCAGATAGACGTGACCCGACGAATGACGTGTGACTTTCGAAATCTCGCCGCGCAGGCGGACGTGATCGTAGGTCGTCTCGAGCGTGCGCTTGAGCGCGCCGGCAAGCTCCGAGACGGAGTAAGGAGCGGCATTCGATGATTCGGTCAGCAGGTCGGCCATGCTCCCTGTTTAAGGGCCATGGCCGACACTGTCCATCAGCTTAACCGGTAGAGCGCGCTGCCATGCGAAGGCAGGTCGGCACTGACGCGCCCGGTAGCACTGCCGAGGTCCTTGCGCGTCCACAGGTCGCGCACGCGTGCCGTCTTGCGGCCAAGGTTCTTCAGATCGAATCCGACGGCCTTCGTCTTGTCAGTCGTGTTGAACAGGGCCAGGTAGCTGTCGCCGTTTTCGGCCTTTGCCGTCCAGATGCGCGTGCCATCGCCCATGAACCACGGCATGGTGTCGTGGCTTTTCTGGTTGACCGCGATGACCTCAGGGTTGGTCAGCAGCGCCAGGGTAGGCGCGTCGAGGTGGCGCAGATCGCCGCCCATGATCAGCGGCGAACGCGCGATCGACCACAGGGTCATCAGGGTTTGCTGCTCGTCGGGCGTGAACTTGGTGTCGCGGTTGCCGAGCGCCAGGCGGCCGAGCGGCAGCATGTCGGCATCCGGCCAGTGGCCCGGCAGGCGATGTTCATTCCAGTTTTCGAGGCGCGTGAACTGTTCGTCGAGCAGGCGCCATTCGTCCCAGAAGTCGTCACTGATACGCCACATCTCGGCGTACTTCGCCACGTGGGCGTGGCGCGGCACCGGCGTTTCGCCCGGCGACAGGGACAGGATGATCGGCCGGCCGGTCGCGATAATGGCCTTGTGCGCCGCTTCGATTTCAGGCGCATGTGCGTCGTAGGGGCGGCTCATGTCGTCCATCTTGACGAAGTCGACTCCCCAGGAGGCATAGAGCTTGAAGACCGAATTGTAATAGGCCTGCGCGCCGGGCTTCGACATGTCGACGCCGTACATATCAGGGTTCCATGGGCAGGTGCTGGAGGTGTCGGCGATGTCGCGCGCGCGATACTGAGTACCGAGCACGGGCAAGTTCTTTTCGACCGCCAGGCGCGGGATGCCGCGCATCAGGTGGATGCCGAAGCGCAGGCCAAGCGCATGGACCTGCTTGGCGATGGCCGTAAAGCCTGAGCCATTCGCCGATGACGGAAAGCGGTTCGGTGCGGGGATCAGCCGGCCATAGCCGTCCATCGCCGGCATGGGATGGCTGTTATAGGTGTAGCTTACAGCCTCGGGCTCGTACCACTGGATGTCGATGGTGAAGATGTCATATCCGGATGGCAACAGCTTTTCCGCCATGATTCTGGCGGTTTCGAGCGACTGCGCCTCGGTGATGGTGGTGGCGAAGCTGTTCCAGCTGTTCCAGCCCATGGGCGGCGTCGGCGCCAGCAGTTTCGGCTTGGCGGCGGATTTCTTGGCTGCTGCGGATGAAGGCAGGGCGGCGGCAAGCCCCAAAAGGCCAGTCGCTGTGAGCGCGGCGCGGCGGTTTAAATCGGTCATAAGACGTTCCTAATTGCAGTGGGTCACAACAGGCGTTGAAAAACGCGCTGACTTTTCCTCGTCTTTTCTTATTGTCAGACTATTGCAGGTTTCGGCGGGAATGACAAACCTCTTGACCTGTGTGCCCACATGAGGGAAGCGAAGCGCCCATGAACATCCTGCTGATCGGCTCGGGCGGCCGCGAACACGCCCTCGCTTGGAAAATCCGTCAATCGCCGTTGTGCGAACGCCTGGTGATCGCTCCGGGCAATCCCGGCATGGCGGCGCTGGGCGAATGTCATGCCGTCAAGGCGACCGATGTCGCGGGCTTGACTGCCCTGGCGCAGGACATTCGCGCCGATCTGGTCGTTGTCGGTCCCGAAAGCGCGCTGGCCGAAGGCATCGCCGATGCCTGCAAGACGCTAGGCATTCCGTGTTTCGGCCCGATGCGGACGGCGGCGCAGCTCGAATCGTCCAAGGCCTTCACCAAGGACTTCTGCCGGCGTCACAACATCCCGACGGCTGCGTCGGAAACCTTCACGACGGTCGCCGAGGCGCGCGACTTTCTGAAAACCTACCAACCACCTTATGTCATCAAGGCCGATGGCCTGGCCGCCGGAAAGGGCGTCGCCATCTCGCCCGACTATCAGGATGCGGTCGCCGAGATCGAAGCCATGCTGGGCGGCCGGTATGGTCCGGCCTCGAGCCAGATCGTCATCGAAGAATTCATGACCGGCGAAGAAGCTTCGATCTTCGCCCTTTGCGATGGAGAAACCGCGCTTTTATTCGGCTGGGCCCAGGACCACAAGCGCGCCTATGACGGCGACACCGGCCCAAATACCGGTGGCATGGGCACCTATTCGCCGGCGCCGATCGTGACGCCGGCCCTGCTGAAAATTACCCAGGACGAAATTCTCACCCCGACCATGGCCGGCATGAAGGCCGAGGGCAATCCGTACACCGGCGTCCTTTATGCCGGTCTGATGATCGAGGACGGCCGCCCGCGCCTGGTCGAATACAATGCCCGTTTCGGCGATCCGGAGTGCCAGGTGCTGATGCTGCGCCTGAAGAGCGACATCGTGCCCTACCTGGTAGCTGCCGCCAAGGGCGGTCTTAAGGCCATGCCGGCGCCGCAATGGCATGACGAGGCGGCTGTTTGCGTCGTCTTTGCCGCCAAGGGCTATCCCGACAGTCCGCTGACGGGCTCAATTATTCGCGGCGCCGACCAGGACTTCGGTGACGGCGTCACGGTCTTTCACGCCGGCACGGTGCGTGGCGACGACGGTGCCCTGAAGGCCGCCGGCGGACGCGTGCTCAACATCTGCGCGCGCGGCAAGACCATCCGGGAAGCGCGCGACAAGGCCTATGCGACGATCAATCAGATCGACTGGCCGGGTGGGTTTTATCGCACCGATATCGGCTGGCGCGCCCTTTAAGCGGCGATCTTTGGCCGCCTAATACGCAGTCTGCGCTTGCAGGTACTTAAGTACCTGCGGCGCTTGCCGGCTATTATGCGACTCAAATCTCTTGCTTAAAGGCTGACGGCGCTAGAAATGGATGTGGGCGTAGAGGTCCTGCGCCCAAGCCCATATGCCATCTAGCAGGCCGGCATTGATATATATCGACAACAGCAGCCCCAGCGTTGCGATCATCAAATGCAGCAGGATCCAGAAATGATTCAGCCGCACGCCGCGCAGCCAGTGGCCCCGGCGCTTGTGCGCGGCCTTGGCGGCGGTGAAGATGTTGTCGAGCGGTTCGCCCGGCAAAAGGCGGTCGAGATAGGCCTGGCTCTCGCGGATGATCTCCATGTGCAGCGAAAAGCGCTCGTAGTGCTTGGCGCAGAAGGCCGCGCCGAATATCCCCAGGAACATCAGGAAAAGCGTCAGCGGCAGGTCGGCCTGGGTCAGCTCATGGCGAGTGATAAAACCCACGACCGCCGCCGATATGGCGATGATGGCGCCAGAGACGGCCGAGCGCTGCGTTTCGTTGTGACGGGCGTGCAGCCAGCTTTCGCGGCTATACTCCCTTACGGTTTCACACAGTTCGTGTTGCGTATCCATCGCGGCCGTCCCCCTTGTGCCGAGAGCCTAGCACAGATCGCCACGGCCGCTACACCTTACCCCTGTCGTCAGGCCTTTGCCTCAGGCCTCGATCATATAGGTGAACGGCTTGCCGCGCGATTCGGGCTCCCACCCATCGGCGATCGCCTTGCCGATCTGGACGGCGACGTCGTGCTTCGACACCTTGGGGCGCTGGGCATGGCGGCTGGGCTTGGGGAAGGGATATTCCAGCAGCAGCACCTTTTGCGGATTTTCCTCATGCTGGACGGAGATGCATAGCCCTTTGGCGCCATCCACCGTCGCCCATTGCGGCTCGCGGTGAATGTGCCAGCGGTATTTGACGCCATCGACAATCGCGACATCTTCCATCGAACGTTTGGCCTTGGCGACCATATTTATTTTCCTTTGGGAACCAGTGCGTCGCGGATCGGCTTAACCCATTGGCGCTTGTCCTGATCCCATACGCCAAAGCTGGTTTCGCCGCCATCCCAGTACCAGTAGGCGCGGGCAAAACCACGGTCATCGGCCGCCCTGGACACAGCCCTGGTCCAGGCGACGCGGTCTTCCATACGCGCCCGGAGGCCATAGACGCCGTATTCGCCAAGCAGGACAGGACGGTTATTGTCCTTCGACCAGGCGACGACCTTGTCGAAATCGGCGTTTATGGCCGCGACCTCTTCCGGTTTGCCGGTCCAGCGCACGTCCTTCATCGCCATGACGTCGGCCGGCGCCCACGACGCGCCCTGGTGCGTGAACGGGAAGGGCGAATAGTAATGGAAGGTCGCAACAAGATGCCTGTCACTGGCCGGCAGCTGCAGCACAGGCAGCTTGTCGATGCTGTTCCACATTGTTGGGCCGACGACGATCGTGCGCGTTGGATTGGTCTCGCGGATAATCGCGATCAGGTCCGGCACCCAGGCGTTCCAGATCGCATCATCGACTTGGCCGTTGGGCTCATTGAGAAGTTCGAAGATCACCGAATTCGGCGCGTCCCGGTAGTGCTCTGACAGTTCGTACCAGGTGTTGGCCAGCTTGTCGGCGCACGAATCGACGTTCTTGGCGCAATATTCGAACATGTGGACGTCCAGGATAACGTCGAGGTTCTGCGCTGCCGCCAGATCGACGATCGTATCGACCTTTTTCAGATAGGCAGGCTTCAGCTTGCCGTCGGCCGTCAGATGATCGAAGGTAAACAAGGGTACGCGGATATGGGTAAAGCCGGCCTTGGCGGCTTCCTCGATATCCTTTTCCTTGAACTTGGTTGTACCGTCGGTCCACCACGGATCGTAGCCGCCGATGATGTTGATGCCCGCCCCAAGGCGTGCCACCTGGGCCTCCGGCGTGATCTCGGCATAGGCCGTCTTGCCTTTATAGGTGTCGGCGTTTGCTGCGAATGGCAGCGCCATCAGGGCGGCGGCAAAAAGGAGCGCTTTCATTTACTTGGTCTCCGGAACGATGGCTTTCAGGATTGGCGTTACAAAGGATTGGGTCTTGAAGTCGTAAAGCAGGAAGTCGCTGGAAAACTGCCAGTAGCCGAAGGCGAAGCCGTACTTTTCAGCGGTCCGGGCAACCGTGGAGGTCCACAACACGCGGTCCTTCATCGCCGCCTTGTCGTAGGCGCCGAACTCGCCCAGGAAAACCGGCCGGTCATTGGCCTTCGCCCAGTCGGACACAGCTTTGAAGTCAGCATCGATCTGGGCGATCTCCTCCGGCTTGCCGTAGTGGATATCCTTCAGCGCTGTGATTTCAGGCGGCGCCCATGACGCGCCCTGGTGGGTAAAGTGAAACGGGTCGTAGTAGTGGAAGGTGGCGATGATGTGCCGGTCGTCTTCCGGCAGCTTCAGGTCCTTCAAAGTATTGCGGCTGTTCCATTGCACGCCGCCGATGATGACGTTGCGCTTGGGATTGGTCTTGCGGACGATGGCCAGGACCTCGGGGAAGGTGGCGTTCCAGCTGGCCGCGTCGAAATGGCCGTGCGGCTCGTTCATCAGTTCGAAGACGACTGTATTGGGTTCGTTCTGGTAGCGCTCTGCGAGTTGTGCCCAGACGGCCTTCAGCCTGGGCATGCAGGCAGCAATGTCCTTGGAGCATGTGTCGAAATCGTGCTCATCGAGGATGACGGTCAGGCCGTTTTTCCTGGCATTCGCGACGACCCAGTCGAGACGGTTCAGCCACTTGGGATCGAGCCTGTTCTCGCCGTCCAGAAACTTGAAGGTGAACAGCACGACGCGCACGGTCGAAAAGCCGGCGGCCTTGATCTCGGCAAAGTGCTTTTCGGTGTAGTTGCCCTTGCCGCTATCCTGCCAGAACGGGTCGTAGCCGATGATGTTGACGCCGCGGCCCATCCGACGGACCTGGTCGTGGGCGGAGAGTTCGCTGAACTGCGAGACTGTCGGGGGCGGATTGGGCGCGGGGTTGTCGGCGAAGGCGGATGACGTCATAAGCGCGGCCGCCAGGCACGCACCGGTCAGCAGGGATTTCATCACAGTATCCTCCGCATTTTATTTTAGTTTTCGGAAAACCTAACGCGTGACACCCGCCTTGTCGAGCGCTGTCGAAAGTGCGGATTTGAAACCGACCGCGTCGTCGAAGCGCGCGGTGATCGGTAACGGGGTAATACGTGCCCGCCATGCCGGCGACAGTTTGATCCAGTCTTTTTCGGTGGTGACCAGCTGCGCGTTTCCAGCGGCGGAGGCCAGCCGGTTGAGCGCGTCTTCGGACAGGGCCGCGTGGTCGGGAAAGCCTTCAAAGCCGGCGAGCGTCAGGCCCAGCGATTTCAGCGTCGCTTCGAACTTCCACGGCTTGGCGATGCCGGCAAAGCCGTAGACCGGGCCGGAGAGGGAGGGCGTCTGCGGCACCAGGCGAGCGATAAAGACCGGTCTTGACGAAAACAGGTCCAGCAGACCCTTATCGGGTGCGGCATGGTCGGGCATCCACAGAACGACGACGTCGGCGCGCATGAGGCCTTCGTCAAACGGTTCGCGCAGAGGGCCATAGGGGCAGATGCCGCCGTCTCCGATGGGCCAGGCGCCGTCGCGTGTATCGCCATCGACCACCAGCACATGCAGGTCCTTGGCGATCTGGAGGTTTTGATGCGCGTCGTCGACGACGGCGATCCTTGCCTGGCCTTCCAGAAACCTGAGACCGGCAGCGCGGTTCCTGGCGATCACAAAGGGCGCATGCTGGGCCAGCATCAGCGGCTCATCGCCGACTTCGTCTGCGTTATGTCGCGACGGATCAACCCGGACCGGGCCTTCCAGGCTGCCGCCATAGCCTTTCGATAGGCCGACGGCGCTGTCCAGCAGGCGCAGGATTTCAGCGGTGACGGGCGTCTTGCCCGACCCGCCCAATGTCAGGTTGCCGACGCTTATGACGAAAAGCGAGGAGCGATAGGGCCGGGCGCGGGCGCGCTTGGCGTCATTGACGGCGCGCCAGATCAATGACAGCGGCCACAGGGCAGGGCGCCACCATGGCGCACCTCGCGCATCACGCTTGTACCACCATTCGGGTGTTTTGAGCGCCACGGTCAGGCCGCCTTTGGCAGCAGCGGCAGCAGCGCCTGCCACACGCGGTCGAGCGTCCCGGCTTCGATCCGACTGACCTCGAGCGCACGCGTGTCGGCTTCGGCTATGGCTTCGGGCGCGCGCAGGAGTTCACCACTCAGGAAAGCCAGTTCGTCGGGGCCCTGCACGCGCCAGCCACCGCCCGCTGTCAGCAGGGTGTCGAAAATGCCTTCCCAGTTGCCGATATCGTCGCCGGTGATGACGCTCTTGCCGAGGCGCGCGGCTTCGAGCGGATTGTGCCCGCCTATGCCGGTCAGAAAGCTGCCGCCCATGATGACCAGGTCGGCGAGCGAGAAGAAGAGACCGAGTTCGCCCAAGGTATCGGCGAGGTAAACCTGCGTGTCCGCCGCGACGGCTTCGCCGCGCGACCGCTGCGCGATCGTAAAGCCAAGGGCTTCGAGGTCGAGCCTGATCTCTCCGGCCTTGACGGGATGGCGTGGGACGAGGACCAGCAGATCGCCGCCCCGGATTTGCGCCTCCAGGGCGCGTGCGACGATATTGTCCTCGCCATAGTGCGTGCTGGCGGCGACGATGACCTGCCGCCCGGCGACGGCTTCGCGCAAGGCGGACAATTGCGCGGCATCGACGCTCAGCGGCGCTCCAATGGTTTTGAGATTGGCCTGGGCTTGAGGGATGACCTGCATGGCGCGCAGGCGTTTCTCGGACGCGTCGTCCTGCGCCATGACAAGGACGTATCCCTTCAGGAGGGCTTGCATGCTTCGCCGGAAGGTCTGCCAGCCACGGAAGGTCTTTTCGGTGATGCGAGCGCTTAGAAGCGCATGCGGCACATCACGCTGAGTTAGCATTTGCAGCAGGTTCGGCCAGATGTCGCTTTCGATGAAGACGGCCAGGCGCGGGCGCCAGTGGTCGAGGAAGCCCTCTACCGCCTGGGGCGTGTCGATTGGCGCGTACTGATGAATGACGCCTTCGGGAAGACGGCGCTTCAGAATTTCGGCCGAGGTCGTCGTGGCGGTGGTGATAAGTAGCGCGAGATCGGGCCGGTCCGCCTGAAGGCGTTCAAGTATCGGGATGGCGGACAGGCTTTCGCCGACACTGACGCCGTGGAACCAGACAATCGGTTTGACGGGTTTGGCTTGTGTGGTTCGTCCCAGCCGCTCGGTGAAGCGACCCGGGTCCTCCTTGCCCTTGGCGACGCGGTCCTTCAGTAGTTTTGGCGCCAAAGCGTGGAAGGCCCGTGCGGCGCCGCGATAGACGGCCAGGGGCAGCGTCATTGCGCGCTATCCCCGGCGTCATGTTCGCCGCGTTGCTTTTCTTCCCAGCCGATCTGACGTCCGCCGCCGGTGCCGCGTCTGGCGCCGGTCAGGTCGTCGGCGCGGTCGGTGGCTTCGCTTAAGGTATGTTCGGCTTCGAGACGCAGTCGTTCGAATTCCACCTCGTCGATCTTGGAGGATACAGCGGGAAGGACCTTCCACACCATGGCGCCGCGATTGAAGGGCAGGGGCAGGCGCATCCGGTCCCAGGTATTGAACTCGATATAGTGCTTCGCGGATTGGCCCAGACAGACCAGCACGGCGCCGCTCATCTGCGACAGCTTCAGGCTGCCCTCCGTCATGGTCCGCGCCGGACCCCGGGGACCATCGGGCGTGGTCGCCACGCCCTTGCCATCGCGCAGCCAGCGCAGCATGTCGCGGAAGGCCTGGGCGCCGCGCTTGTCCTTGCCGGGGTTGGATTTCTTGGCCGACGAGCCACGGATCGTAAAGCGGCCGAAATCGTCGGTGACCTTGGTGATGACGTCGCCGAACTTGGAGGTTGAGCTTAGCACCGCGATCGGCTGGGCGTTTTCCAGCGGCCAGCTGGAATGGCCGAAGTGCAGGCGCTCGTGCCAGAACATCAGCACTACGGGCCTGTCGCTGGCCCACACGGCCTCGACCTCGGCCCGGCCTTCGCTCTGCCAGCGCGTCGTGGCATAGCAAAACTTCAGGTAGGCCGAGATCAGGCCGCCCAGGAAGTTCTGCATCTTGCGGCGTTTCAGAAGCTCTTTCATGCGGCCTCCGGCGAAGTGCCGAGTTGGGCCGCTGCCAGACGGCTGTAGAGACCGCCCGACCGCATCAGGCTGTCGTGCGTACCCTGTTCGCGGATTCGCCCCTTATCAAGGACGAGAATCAGATCGCAATTGCGCACGGTCGACAGGCGATGGGCGACGACGAAGGTCGTCCTGCCCTTCATGAGGCGTTCCAACGCCTGTTGAACCTGGGCCTCGGACTCGGTGTCCAGCGCCGAAGTCGCTTCGTCCAACAGCAGTAAAGGGGCGTTTTTCAGAAAGGCGCGTGCGATGGCGATCCGTTGTTTTTGCCCACCCGACAGTTGCGAACCGGCTTCACCGGCACGCGTGTTGTAACCTTGGGGCAGATCGCGAATAAACCCATCGGCGGCCGCATCCTGTGCGGCTTGTTCGATTTCCGCCGTGGATGCTCCTGGCCGGCCATAGGCGATATTGGCGTGGATGGCGTCGTCAAACAGGAAGGGATCCTGCGTCACAAGGGCAATATTGTCGCGCAGGGAGGTCAGTGAAATGTCGCGATGATCGACGCCGTCAAAGCGGATGGCGCCCGAGCTCAGGTCGAAGAAGCGTGGAATCAGATTGAGCAGGGTCGACTTGCCCGATCCCGAAGGTCCGACCAGGGCAATGCTTTGTCCGGCAGAGACGTCGAAGCTGACTTCGCGCAGGACGGGGGCGTCGCCGTAGGCAAAACTGGCCTTGTCGAAGCTCAGGCGTTTGAAGTCGCGGGGCAGGGACACGGCGTCAACCGCCGAGGTGATTTCCGGCTTGATATCCAGCGCCGCGAACAAGCGTCGCGCCGCCGTCGTGCCCTGGCTGAAGGTGCCCTGAAGACCGGTCAGTTGCCGCAAGGCCTGGCTGGCTATGCCCAGGGCCGTAACAAAGCCGAAGAGATCTCCCGCGGTGATGTATCCTCCCTGAGCGCGCCAGCCGGCGTAGGCCAGCAGCCCTGCAAGCAGAAGGCCGGTCAGAAGTTCGGTGGCCGGGGCGGCCATGGTGCGGGCGTTGGCCCCCTTGATCATATGTCCCTGACGGCGGCCGATGACATCACCGACCCGCGCTTCCTCAGCAGCTTCCTGGTTACTGACCTTGACGACCTTGATGCCGTCGAGGCTTTCCATGACGGCGGTGGACAGGCTCGAAGTTTCCGCCATGGCGCCCTGCGCCGCCTTGCGAGTCTGCTTGAGATACTTTCCCATGACCAGGCCGATGACCGGGCCGATCAGAAGTACGGCCAGGGTCATGGTCCAGTCGAAATAGAACATATTGGCGATGGCGCCGGCGGCAATCAGGCCGCTTTGGACGTATTGCACAATGCCGGTGGACGCCGCGTCCCGCACCAGGTCGGCGTCATAAAGCACCGACGACAGGTGCTGGCCCGAATGCGACTTTTGCAGCCGGCCGAGATCGGCGTGGACGAGACGGGAAAACAGGTCGCGCTGGATGTTGCCGACCAGCCGGTTGCCGATGGTGTTGAGCGACACCGTCAGACCGCGTTGGCCCGCGAACCGGATGATGACCGCGCCGATGATGATCAACGGGATCAGCAACATCGGATTGGCCGCTATCATGGCAGCCATTTCCGCTGGCAGGAAATCAAGGGATTTGCCGGCAGTGGCGGTGCGGAACAGCAGGTCCACGGCAGATGCCATCAGTACGCCGAATAGCGTCGTCGCAAGCGCCACGACAACGGCGCACAGCAGTGCGACTCCCAGCAGGCGTTTTTGTGACGCCAGATATTGTGACCAGATCCGGCCGGCGACCGCTTTCACGGACATCTCGGCGCCGGGGCCTTTGGACGGCAGGATTTTTGGTTCAAGCGGCATTCGGTCTGGCAAACGGTTTGTCAGGTTTTATATAGGCTTATGCGTCATTTCCGGAAGCCTGTCGCGTGGTTTTGTGTTAATGCGCGCTGCGCCGGGAGCCTGAATCGCCTGCCGGAAACTGTTGAGGCCGTTTTTGAAGCTGTACCCCAAGAAATTTCGCCAGACCAAGTTCCCGACGGAAACCCGCTGGCAGCGTTTTGGCACCTACCTGCATTATCTGTGGGGTGACCACGCCTATTTACGTCTCGGTTTTACCAATGCCCACTGGATCGACGACAAGATGCTGCGGACCAATCAGCCGTGGCCGTTCCAGCTGGCGCAATGGAAGCGCAGGGGGATCAAGACCGTCATCAACCTGCGCGGCGGCTTCGGATCTTTCTATTATCTGGAAAAATACGCCTGCGAAAAGCTGGGCCTGAAACTTGAAAATTTCGGCCTGACGTCGCGCAGCCTGCCGACGCGCGATGAAATCTTTGCCGCCAAGGCCTTGTTCGACCGCATCGAGTATCCTGCCCTGCTGCATTGCAAGTCGGGCGCCGATCGCGCCGGGATGATGAGTGTCCTCTATGCCCATCTGCATCTCGGCCAGCCGATCGAACAGGCGCGTCAACAGTTGAGTTTTAAATATCTCCACATGAAGGCGGGTCTGACGGGCGTGCTAGACTACATGTTCGAGGTCTATCTGCGCGACATCGAACCGCGGGGCATCAGCTTTCTGGAATGGGTGGACAGTCCCGACTATGATCCGGCTGCCATCAAGGCCGATTTCAAGACTTCATGGTGGGGAACACTGATGACTGAAAAGCTTTTGAGGCGAGAATAGTGCCGGTCGAAAACGAACGCAAATATGTGCTCAGGCCCGACTTTGACGCCGGCCGTCTGGCCGGCTGGACGCGCCATGACATTCGCCAGGCTTACCTGGATGACGGCCCGCGCATCCGCCAGCGCGATGAGGACTTCATCTTCACGTACAAGAAGTGGGTGCCGCAGGCAGGCGAGCTGGTTGAGATCGAGACCCCAATTTCCGAGGATGATTTCAATCTCTTATGGCCGCTGTGCGTCCAGCGCATCGCCAAGATTCGCTATGTGCTGATGACGGACGACGTCGAGTGGGTGGTGGATTTCCTGCGCGACGATAACGGACAGGTATATTTCGTTCTGGCTGAGGCCGAGCTTCCGCGTGGACAAGCCGCGCCGAACCATATTCCGGCGGAAATTGCCGGCGGGATCCTTCATGCGGTGGACGCCGCCGATAACCGCTTCACCAACAAGAAGCTGTCCGACCAGGCCTATGCGGCCGGTCTGTACGACCTGGTGACTTAAATCGGAATGATTTTATTGGACTCATTCCGATTTAGGTTTTGCTTGTCGCGATATTAAGACGAAAACCGCTTCACACTTTTGGCTACGCCAAACTTCGTTTCGCTATATCGCTCTGATTATTCGCCCTGTGTCGATGGGTCGATCAGCTTGTGGGCATGGATGACGAAGTAGCGCATCAGGGCGTTATCAACCGTTGACTGCGCCTTCGTGCGCCACGCCTTGACGGCTTCGGCATTGTTCGGATAGGCGCCGACAAACTCGACCTGTTTGAGATCCTTGAAGGTCGTGCCGTTCAGGTCCTGCAGTTCGCCACCGATGACGAGATGAAGAAGTTGTTTGTCGCTCATAGTCTCACTCAAGGCTCAGGGATTTTCCAGCGTCAGCAGATGCGCGCAACGCCGGATGATTTCGGGGAACAGCGCCTGACCGGAACAGATCAGGCTGGGTTTGAGGCTATCTCTGGCATTGAAACCGTAAGAATTGCCTAAATGGTCGGAGACAATGGCGCCGGCTTCCTGGGCGATCAGGGTCGCGGCGGCTACATCCCAGTCGCGCTTGGGTGTCAGCGCCATGGTGAAATCGGCGCGGCCGGCGGCGACGACGCACATGCGGTAGGCGACCGACGGCCGTGACTGGACACTCAGGCGCGGCCAGGCTTCCGGCCAGATGTCGCGGCTGAACAGCCGGGAATCACCGACGACTTCGGCGTCTTCCAAGGTCTGGCGGTCACGGGCGTGGACGGGCTGGTCGTTGAGTTTCGCGCCCTGGCCCGCGGCGGCGCTGAACAATTCATGGGCGTCGGGAGCATAGACGACCGCGGCGACCGGACGCCCGGCCTCGACGATGGCCAGGGCAATGGTCCAGTAGGGACTGCCCTTGGACAGGCCCATGGTGCCGTCAATCGGATCGAGGACGAACGTCCGGGCCGCAACCAGCCGTTCGATATTGTCCGGCGATTCCTCGCTTTGCCAGCCGTAATCCGGCCGGGCTTCCAGCAAGGCCTCCTTTAGCCACAGATTGACCTCGGTATCGGCATTGGTGACGATGGAACCGTCCGGCTTGAAGCTGGTGATCAGCCCATGCGCCTTGAGGTGCTGCGCCAGGGCGCCGGCGCGGC
>CBIHPL010000008.1:0-19284 GCA_966212005.1 uncultured Asticcacaulis sp. | reverse complement strand
TAGTGAGCCAAACAAACGGAGCGGTCATTTGTTTACGGCTAACATGGGAAAATCGATGCTGTTGTTGGGTAAAGGAAAGTCTCAGCCACTATCACCTGGAGCGGTATCTGTAGCTAGTACTGGCCGGCGCCAAATCGGATACCGTAGCTCGCGCCTCGCAGCCTAAGATTTTGGCCGGAAGTGGACGTCGGATTGCAGGGTTAGACGGACGAACGCCGTCAGTGGCAATCAAGTTCTGCAGATCCCAATAATTCTCCACGCAGAGACCTGCGCGTGGCCGACGACGACAAAAAATTGCGTCAGAGTCGCCATTGGAGGCGGATTCACTTCCGCTTTTACTAAGAGCGTAAATGGCCACGCGTCCGCAAAGGGCCACTTGCGGAATAACTCGGGTTTCGATCGCATTATATCTGATGACGCAATCGCACCCCAGCTCCTACCGTCGCTCGGAGTGAACGCTCACCGTTCGTGTACCGCTCGCCATAACCCCGTCGCCGACGACCTTGGGCGGAGGATTGTGTTCGGGATCGACAGCGTTGCGCAGGTAGGACTGCATCCACTTCACACTGCTGAGGAACGGGTCGGGATCGAGCGTTTCAGGGAAATGATGCGTCAATAACGTGATGTAATAGGTGGGCATGCACTTCAGCCGCCTGTGCCGCTGGCCATCCGGGCGAAGGGCGCACCAGCTGTGTTCGGCTTCGACAGGCACCCACACCACGCCACCCTGAAAGCACGAAATCGCGGCGAACTGCGCCGCGATCAGCACGCTGCCGTCTTCGCGTTTTAACCCCCAGCGGCCGTTTTCCGTGTAAAAATTCGCGCCGCCCCGGCAATGCGTTGTCCGTTTGGGTGAGGGCAGGGCGACCGGCCGGACTAACGGGGGCTCAGGCGTGACGGGCCCCAGCGTCCCGTCGTCGGCTATGCTGTACCACTGCCCGCCGTCCTGGACCTGCCGTTCGTGCTTCTGGGTAACCTCGTCGAAAAACCGCCCGCCGAGAAGCCGCCCGTCGCGATCGATAAATGCCTCCTTGCCGCCACGCTGCGCGATGCCGTAACCGTCCCGCCAGTAGAACACATTGTCGTATTCCAGCGGTACGCGCACCGCACCCGTTGCATCGACGGCGCCTCTCTGGTTCTTGCGGCTCGTCCCGTTCCGCGTTTCGATCCCGACGACCGCCATGCCTTCGGAAAGCCGCGAGACGTGATCATAGCGTGGCGTCACTGCCCAGGTGCCGTCATTGCGCATCAGGCCGTATTTTCCCGATTGATCCTTACGGGTTTCGCGCGCCCAGGTAAGATCGGACCGGCCTTCCTGGAACGCCGAGAATTCGTAGATTTCCGGCGTCATCGCCCCCAGGCGGATGTTGTACAGCCCGGCCATCTCGATCATCTACAGGATGTCGGGATCGAGGCCGAAGGTGGCCTCGGTCACGCCTGTCTGGACGACCAGCATCTCCGCACCGATCGGGATGGCGCGCGCGAACTTCGCCGGCAGCAAGGCCTCTCCGGTGCGCGAAATGACCGTTGTATGGTCGCCGGTCAGGACTTCGGCGATGCCGTCGTGAAACGGTCCGGCTTCGTCGAACCGGGGCGCGATGACGATATTGCCCGCCGTGTCGATATATCCGTCGAGCCCGTCGACCTGCACCGCCGCCAGCCCTTCGGAAAAGCGCCGTGTCCCTTCAAAGGTCTGAGGAATGACGATGGCGCCGTCGCTGCGCCGGGCATAGCCGCACAGTTGGTACACGCCTCCGCAGGAGGGATAAAGCGCATCGTCGGCCGCAACCGCTGCCTGTCTGTCGTCCGCTGCGCCGGGCGTGGTCGTCAGCATAAGGCATGCCGCAAGCCAACCGATGATCCGGATCTTCATAAGTGCCCCCTGGCTGCGCTCAATATGCGCGAACGGTATCGCAGACTATCCGCAGCGCGGCGCCACGCAAAAACAGAATTACGCGATTGACGGAAATTGTCTGATGTAATAGCCTCTGTTACCGGTAACATTTCGGGGCTGTTCCCGCTTCCGACAAATGGTCTTAGGTATCTTTATACTTCCCATCCGCCCGAAGCTTACGCCAGTGCCGCGCTGTTTGCCGTAATCCAAGAATGAACGCGCCGCGAAACAACGACGGCGTAAAAATGGGAGACATCGAATGAACTACCTGATGACCGCCGCGGCGGTTGCGTTCCTGGTCGCGGGACCTGTTTCGGCACAGACCGCGGCGCCGGCAATTGCCGAAGACTTCAAGCCGTCGTCCCTTAACCAGCCTGGCCAGGAATACCCCCAGGTCAATTCGCAGGGCTATGCGCGCTTTCGCATAGTCGCGCCCGACGCCCAGGCGGTCAAGGTCAGCCTTGGCCTTGGCGGGCGCGGCGGCACGGTTCTGACCAAGGGCCCGGACGGCGCGTGGACCGGGACGTCGGAAGGTCCGCTTGACGAGGGCTTTCACTACTATCACCTGACCGTCGACGGCGGCACGTTCAACGATCCGGGCACGCGCAACTTCTACGGCTCGATACGGTGGGAAAGCGGCATCGAAATTCCGGCGCATGACGCGGACTTCTATGCGCTCAAGGACGTGCCGCACGGCAACGTGTCGCAGATCCTGTTCCCTTCGCCCAGCACGGGCACGCAGCGCCGCGCCTTCGTCTATACGCCGCCGGGATACGACACAAACCCGAACGCCCGCTATCCTGTGCTGTACCTTCAGCACGGCTGGGGCGAGGACGAAACCGCCTGGTCGACCCAGGGCCACGCCAACCTGATCATGGACAACCTGATCGCCGCCGGCAAGACGAAGCCCTTCATCATCGTCATGACCTACGGCATGACCAACGACGTCCGGCCGGGCGGACTGGGCTCGTTTGATATCAAGCCATTCCAGACGGTTCTGGTCAACGAGCTGATCCCTTACGTCGACAGCCACTTCCGTACGAAGTCCGACCAGAAGAACCGCGCCATGGCCGGCCTGTCGATGGGCGGCTTCGAGACCAAGCTGATCACCTTCGCCAACCTGGACAAGTTCGCCTATATCGGCCTGTTGAGCGGCGGCACGATCTCGGTTGAGGACGTCGATAAGACCCCCGGTTTCCGCGACAAGGTCAAGCTGGCCTTTGTCAGCTTCGGCAGCCGCGAACTCGAAGGCGGGCGCGCCGGCCCTCCAGGTCAGCCGCGCCAGGATCCACGCGTCAATGCCGAGGCGTTGAAGGCGTCCGGCGTCAACAGCGTCTTCTACGTGTCCCCGAATACGGCGCACGAATTCCTGTCGTGGCGGCGCAGCCTGCGTGAACTTGCGCCTCTGTTGTTCAAGGACTGACCGTCAATAGCTGGCCAACAGCGCCAACGGTCAGGAAAAAAGGCTGCCACCCGAAGGTGGCAGCCAGTTCATCGCGTCTTCATGAGGAGGACTCAGCGACGGGGACTATTGCTTGTAACGGATCCCGAGGAAGATACGGGAGCCGAAGGTTTCGTTGCCGATGACGCGGGCGTCGGCATTGTATTCGACACGGACCTGGTCCGTCAGGTTCACGCCTTCCAGGAACACCGTCCAGTTGGGATTGACGTTGAAGTTGACGGCGGCATCCAGCGAGCCGTAGGCCTTGTTGAACTCGGGCAGGTTGCCGCGGCCGGCCGGGGTGATAAGCCACTTATCGCGCCAGTTATACGACAGCCGCGCGCTCATCCGGTCGGTCTCGTAGTAGATCGAGGTGTTGTAGCTGGTCTTGGACAGGCCGGGATAGGGCAGGGCGGCGCCGGTCAGGAGGTCGGTGCCCTTGTAGCCCTTGTCCTCCTGCACCGTGACATTGGCCAGAACGCCCAGACCGTCGAACGGCGCCGGCAGGAAGTCGAGCGCGTACTGCACGCCGGCTTCAAAACCGGAGATCTTAACCGGGTCGTCGACATTGACCGGCCGGCTGATGGCGTAGGTCGTGCCATCTATATCTTCCGGCGCGACCTGGTTGACAATGAAGCGCGAGATGTCTTTCCGGAACAGGGTGAAGGACCAGAAGCTGTCCGAATTGATGTAGTGTTCAAGGCCCAGGTCGAACTGCGTCGCCACGAAGGGCAGCAGTTCCGGATTGCCGCGTGAGCCGGTCAGGCCGACGATGTCGGTGGAACGGCGCAGGGCAAGCTGGCTTGGCGCCGGGCGCGACATGACTTTTGTGGCCGTGAAGCGGCCGACCCAGCGGTTGGGCACGAATTTCATCCGCATGTTGAAGGACGGCAGGAATTCCGAATAGCTGCCTTCGCGGACGCCGGGCACGAAGGTGACCGTCGCGCCGTTCTGGACGCGGTTGAATCCGCTGGAACGCGTATCCGTCTCGATATACCGGCCGCCGATCACGCCATCGATCGGGAAGGGGAAGTCCTCATCGAAGCGGAAGCCCATCTGGAGGTAGGCGGAATCGGTGTTTTCCTCGACCGTCCAGGTGTCGAGAAAGTTTTGATAGCTGCCCATCGTGCCGGCGTTGGGGTTCGTCGCCTTTACATCCATGCTTGTGCCGCTGGCGGCGATGGTGGCGTAATAGGTGTCGTAGGTGTTGTTGAGCCACTGGCGGACGCCGCCGGAATAGCCAAGATCGCCCGTGCTGAAGAACGGAATGTCATTGACCGAGGAATGGGTGCTGACGATCGACTGAAGCGTCGTGGCCGGAACGGCGTGGACGACCGTGGCGCCCGAGCTTGCCGGCATCGGTGTTCGCCCGGCAAGGCGGATGGTGCGCTGGTACAGCAGGCTGTCATTGGTGACTTCGCTGCGCCCGATACCGAACTTGACGTTGTTGACCCAGAGGGAATCGACCGGCGTCCAGGTGGCATTGAGACGAACGGCGGCTTCATCGGCGATGTTGTCACGCGGATTGTAGATGGCATCCAGCTGGTTCACGCCCTGGCTGGTCGTCACATCCAGCCCGGGAAAGCTGAATTGCGGTGACCCTTGCGAACCCGTATAGTCGACGACCGCACGCGGCACGCCGAAGACGTAGGCCGTCGAGTTGATTTCGTCGTTGTGGACGTCGCCCTTGGAATAGGAGGCGCGGCCGTCGAAGGTCCACTCGCCGATATTCCATTTGCCGCCGACGGCGCTGGTATATTGGGTGCGCGTCAGGCTGCCGAGGATGTTGCGATAGGTCAGGTCGATCGGAAAAGCAGCCGTCGAGACCAGCTCGATATGCGACGTCGTGTTGTCGTTCCCGACTGCCGAATTGGCATAGTCGATTTCACCGGCCGAACCGCTAAGCTGCAGGAACTGACTGTAGACGTCCTCGGTGGCGCTGGCATAGGTCAGTTCCGCGAACAGTTGCAGGTCGCTGTTCGGGCGCCATTCCAGAACACTGTTGAGCGCGGTGCGTTGCGTGTCGCGGCGGTCCATGATGAGGCGTGGGATTTCCGGAATCCAGTCGTTGACGCCGTCGCCATTGAGATCGGAGTCGCGTCCCGTAGGACCGTCGGCGCGTTCCCTTGCGGCGTCTTCGCGGCGGATCCAGCCGGTCGTTCGGGCATTGTTGGAGAACAGGTGGCGGTCTTCGAAGGTCGCGCTGACCAGGATGCCGAAGGTGTCATCGGCGAAGAGGCGCGACCCGATGATGGCCAGCTTGGGGTCCCAGGTCTGCGAAAGGTTGGAATAGACGCCCTGGGCCGAAGCGGCCAGGAAGGGCTTGCGGCTGTCGAACGGCCGCCGTGTGACGATGCGCACCGTGCCGCCGACTCCGCCTTCGGTCATTTCCGGCGTCACCGACTTGACGACTTCGAGGCGGGAGATGAATTCGACCGGCAGATCGCGGAAGTCGACCGCGCGATCGCCGGCGCCGACCGTCAGCGACATGGCGGTCGAGCCGTTGACCTCGACGCGGGTCTGGTTCGGATCGCCGCCGCGAATGGAAACGCCCCGGCCTTCGCCGTCCTGGCGCGAAATCTGGACGCCCGTCACGCGCTGCAGCGCTTCACCCAGGTTCTTGTCCGGAAACTGGCCGACATCCTCGGCGGTGATGGCATCGACGACGTTCACGGCGTCGCGCTTGACGTTCATCGATGAGCGAAGCGAATTGCGGATGCCACGCACCACGACGGTATCCCCGTCCGTTTCGGCCGCCGATGGGGTCGTGGCGGGTGTCTCCTGGGCATGGGCCCCTCCGGCCAGGGAGAGCGTACCTGCGCCCAGAATAGCGGCGGTGAGAGCAATAACGGACGCATGGGTGCGCCAGCTGGAATTGATCATGATTACGTCCCTGAGTTTTGTTTGTTTTGGCAGTTGCGATCACTTCGTAGCGAAGATGATTGCAGATGATCGTAATATCTAAAAGAATGGACTTCAATGTATCGATAGTTGAAATGTCGGCAACTGTTGTATAAAGCGCACATATTTGAAATTAATCGCGAATTCGACGTGCAAAATTGCAGGCAATCGAAGTAAATCGACGTCTGTTTTAATTTGTTGCTTAAATATGGGTACGCTTTACATGTGGCGCGCGTGATTGTCTTAGGAGTCACGATGCCATCAGCTTCCTTGCCGAAGCGCCGACACTTTACCATTTGCCATTCTGACGGAAAAATACGAAATTTCCGTTCTAATATAGAAAAAATCTATGGCACGGAGCACGCGCTGATGGACCGGACCCTGCTTCAGTTTCTTGCCGTTGCCGATGCCGGCTCGATCAGCAACGCCGCCGAACGGTTGCGCGTGACCCAGCCGACCCTGACCTTCAACCTGAAAAAGCTGGAAAGTTCGCTGGGTGTCAGCCTGTTCGACCGGACGTCGCGCGGCATGCGCCTGACGGCTTACGGCCAGACGCTCTACCAGCATGCCCTTGTCATGAAGCGGCTGCACGAAAATGCCCTGGAATCGATCCAGCGCCAGAAGAACAATTTTGAAAACGGCATCAGCGTGGGATCCGGTTATACGGCATGGGCCGCCTTCCTGCGCGACCTGGTCTTCGACTACCGGGCGCAGCATCCTCATGTGCCGATAAATATCAGCCTGGGTAATGTCCTGCGCCTGATGGACCAACTTCTGGCGGGCGATATACTTGTTTTTGTCGGGCACAAGGTGGCGGACCTCGATCCTGACCTGGGCACGGATTTCGAAGCCATTGGACGACAGCGAGACGGCTTCTTCGTCCGCCAGGGACATCCATTACTAAATGGGTTGCGGACCCAGTCCGATGTGAAAGCCTATCCTTCGACCATCGCTTTTCCGTGGGAAAGCCATCAGAAACGACTATCGAGCCTTGTCTTTGCGGACGGAACGGAAGGCAAGGCGTTCACGTCAAACTCGCTCCAGGCCTGCCTCGATTATGTCAACGGCACCGACGCGGTTTTGCAGCATGGCGAATTGATGGCGCAGGAGTTCGAGCGCCACGGTGTGCACAAGGTCCGTCTTGCCCCGGGCGAGGCGCCGGATCCCGTGCAGATGGGGGTCTATTATCTGAGAGAGCGCAGCAGTGACCCGCGTGTCATTGCATTGGTCAGTGAAATCAAGCGCCGCGCCGCCACGGTTTATACGCTGTAACCGTGGATGAGGACGCGGAAGTCCGCCGACCTAATCCGTGTCAATCCCATTCCCGCAGCGACGCTGGCGAACACGGACTCAGTTCCTCCGCGCCGTATGGCGGAAGTGCAGGATCTGGATATTGTCGCCGACGATGCGATAGGTGACGACGAACGGCGTGCGGTTGATCGACAGCTCGCGCGTATTCTTCTTGCGGCCCGGGCGGCCAAGGTGCGGGTGGGTCAGCAGCCGTGCCGTCTGTTTCTGGACCTCGGACAGCTGGCTGAGCGCCGCGCGGAGGCTTGAGCGCGCGACATGCTCCAGCGCCGCGTCGCGGGCTTCGCGCGCGGTTTCCGTCCAGTAAAGTCCGCTCATTCGGCGTCAGGATTTTCAGCGAGGCGTTTCAGAAAGGATTGTCGCTGCCGCTCCATATCGGCGACGACGTCCTCATGCGGGATCCATTTCGCCTTCGGATGGTCGGCGGCCGCAATGGCGCGGTCGAGGTCGGCATCCAGCCAGGTGTCGTATTCGCGCTGCTCCTTCTTCTTCCTGACGAAGTCGCTCATGAAGTCGCGCACGATCTGGGAGGCCGGGCGGTGGCTTTCGGCGGCTTCCTTCATGAAGGCGTCGCGCAGGTCCGACTCGAGCTTGAGCGTAAAGACGGCTTCCTTGGACATGACGACTTCCAGAAAAAGGATACTGACGACGTATATACCACGTCAGTACCTAAATTTCAATCAAGCTGCATTTCCGAACTGAAAGGCGCTGAGCGCAATGCCGGTCGGGCCCAGGCTATCCTCGTGATAGGTGACCTTTGCCGTGTCGCCGTCGGCGGCGCCGGCAACGACCATCAGCGGGATCAGGTGGTCTTCGCGCGGATGACAATCGTGGGCGTTCGGCGCCGAGGCCCAATGCGTGAGGCCGGCGGGATTGGACAGGACCGTGTCGCGCAGCCAGGCGTCGAAGGCGTGCGAGGCCGGACCGCTGTTGGCAGGGTCGCGGCCCATAAGGCGCGGAATGCTGTGAAAGCTCATGCCGCTGCCGATGATCAGGACGCCTTCGTCGCGCAGGGGGGCCAGCGCGCGGCCGAGCGCCATGTGTTCGGCCGGGTCAAGCGGCGCCTTCATCGACAGCTGGATGGTCGGGATTGCCGCGTCGGGCCAGGCCATCAGCATGGGGATAAAGACGCCGTGGTCGAAGTCGCGGCTGTCGTCGGCCTTGACCGTTATGCCGGCCCCGGCCGCCAGCTCAGCAACGCGGGCGGCCAGACCGGGCGCGCCGGGCGCGGGCCAGTTGAGCCGGTAGGTGTGTTCGGGAAAGCCGTAATAATCGTAGAGCAGGCCGGGGGCGGGCTTGGTCTGGACGGTAAAGTCCGCCTGTTCCCAGTGCGCCGAAACGATCAGCAGGGCCTTGGGCGCGCCGGTATCCTCAGGCAGGCGCTTGAGATAGGCGCCCATCTCATCCCACATGTGGGCCGGGTTCCATTCCATGAAGAAGCATGGGCCGCCGCCGTGCGGAATATAGACGGTTGGCATCCGGGACATGCGGGACTCCTCAAAAAAATGGGGGCGGCCGGAGCACGCTTCGAAAAAGCGGAAACCGGCTTTTCGAACCAGGCATGCAACCCCTTAAGGCGCCGCCCCCTTGATACTCAAAACCTTACTTCGGCAGGTTCAGCTCCGATGAGATCTCCAGGTCGATCTCATCGCTGACCACGGGCACGAAGCGCGAGATACCGAATTCGCTGCGCTTGATCGTGCCCTTGGCATTGAAGCCGGCCTTCTTCTTGTCGTCGGTGATCTTGTTCAGCGTGACGTCCAGCGTGACCGGCTTGGTGACGCCGTGCAGGGTCAGGTCGCCGGTAACCTTGGCGGTCTTGGCGCCCGTCACTTCGACCTTGGTGCTCTTGAACGTCGCGGTCGGGAACTGGGCGGCGTCGAAGAAGTCAGGCGTCTTCAGGTGGGCGTCGAGCGCGGCGACGCCGGTATTGACGCCGTCGATGGCGAAGGTGACGTCGACCTTGGAGGCGGCAGGCGCGGCTTCATCGAGAACGACGGTGCCGACGGCATTCATGAACTTGCCGTTCATGCGCGACAGGCCGCCACCGTGGCCCCAGGTAAAGGTCACCGAGGTATGGGTCGGTTCGATATTGTAGGTCACCGGCGCGGCAAAGGCCGTCGTGGTGAAAGCAAGAGCAAGGGCGGAAGCGGCAAGCAAGGACTTAATGGCGTTCATGGCGGGTTTCTCTCATTCAGGCTTGATAATATCTGGCTCTGGCAATAGCGCGGGAAGATCCACGCCGGTATTCGTAACAATAATAGTTACTATTTGGCGTTTCAAGAGGGCTTTGCGAAACCCCCTGAAATTTTTTCGCGCGCCGATACCGCCTGAAAATTGAGTCCATCCTGTGGCAATAACTTATCCACAGTTTGCAATCTTATAAGTGTAACCGTGGCTCCTATATATTGGCGGCATCGCATCTATGCCTTGCCGCCGTACGCAGCCAAAAAGCCGCTGGCGTATCGCTCCATCACCTGACCACAGAGAGGGTTTCCATGTCCCAGGCGTCCGCGGTTCTCGAACACACCCAGATCAACATGTATGCGGCGTCCGTGCCGGTCGTGCTGAACGGGCTCAACAATCTCAAGAAGATCCTGACCAAGGCGGAAACCTGGGCGGCGGAAAAGGGCGTCAAGGAAGAGACCGTCCTCAATGCCCGCCTGGCGCTGGACATGCTGCCCTTTTCCAGGCAGATCCAGCTGACCAGCGACACCGCCAAGGGCGTGGCGGCGCGTCTGGGCGGTATCGATGTCCCAAGCTTTGCCGATACCGAAACGACTTTTGCCGAACTGCACGAGCGCCTGCAAAAGACCATCGACTTCGTGAAATCGGTCGACGCCAAGAGCCTTGAAGGTTCCGAGTCGCGTCCGGTCGTCATGAACTTCCCTAACGGGGCGATGGAATTCACCGGCCTGTCCTACCTGACCGGCTTTGCCCTGCCGAACTTCTTCTTTCACGTCACGACGGCCTACGCCATCCTGCGCCATTCGGGCGTGCCGCTGGGCAAGCTTGATTTCCTGGGCGGGAATTGACGATCCAACGAAATAGAACCCTCCGGGGGTTGGACACCGGAGGGTTCGAGACCGTTGAAAGGGTGGGCGCGTAGAGGCACGCGCCCTTCGTGAAGCCTATACCGTACCTGCCGCTGCGGCACCCCCTGAACAGGGGGAATCAGCCGCGGGTCGTGTTGATTGTTAAGCCATTTTTCAACGTTTTGGTGACTGGCGTGCGCTCACACACATCCAGCAGGCGAGTAACCTGCGCTTCATCGAGATCGCCGGTCAAGGTCACGACGCGGTCGATGATCTCACGCTCGCCATCGCGCCAGAAATGCAACGACACATCCGCCGCCGTCAGGTCCCAGCCCTTGCGTTGCGCGTACATGCGCAAGGTGATCGCGGTGCAGGCGCTCAAACTCGCCAGCAGCAGGTCGTAGGGCGCGGGGCCCGCATCCTTGCCGCCGTTGCCAGCCGGTTCGTCGCTGGTCAGCTTGTGACCGCCGGCGACGATATCCGCAGTGTAGTCAACGGTGCCGATATGGGCGGTGGCGCGGGCCATCAGCCGTGAACTTTGATGGCGACTTCGGCGACCCGGCGGCCCTGGTAGCGCGCACCTTCCAGTTCGTTTTCGCTCGGCTGGCGCGACCCGTCGCCGCCGGTGATGGTCGTGGCGCCATAGGGCGCGCCGCCGGTGATTTCGTCGAGCTTCATCTGGCCGGCAAAGCCGTAGTTCAGGCCGACAATGGTCATGCCATAGTGCAGAAGGTTGGTGATGATCGACAAAAGCGTCGTTTCCTGGCCGCCGTGCTGGGTCGCGGTCGAGGTAAAGGCGCCGCCGATCTTGCCATGCAGCGCGCCACGCGCCCACAGGCCGCCGGTCTTGTCGAGGAAGGCAGTCATCTGCGACGCCATGCGGCCATAGCGCGTGCCGACGCCGACGATAATGGCGTCATAGTCGGCCAGCTCTTCGACGGTGGCGATCGGGGCTTCCTGGTCCAGCTTGTAGTGCGACGCCCTGGCGACGTCGTCCGGCACGGTTTCGGGCACGCGCTTGATGATCGCTTCGGCGCCGGCCTCGCGCACGCCTTCGGCGACGGCCTTGGCCATGGTCTCGATGTGGCCATATGCGGAATAATAGAGAACGAGAACCTTGGTCATAGCGGTGTATCCTTTTGCTGCAAGACGCGCGGGCCGTAACTAATTCGGTTACATATAAGAATGCAAGCGCGGTTTTCGGTGATCACAAGGATGTTAGGGCGGAAATTTTCTACCTCCCCAGATCTGTTGGATTTGGGGAGGTAGAAGATCGAAAAAAAACGCCGCCGGTGCGAACCGGCGGCGTTTCGATTACGGAGCTAATCTAGCTTACTGGCCGCGGACGTTGAGCGTCTGCTGCGACAGGGTAACGGTGGCGGTCTGGGTCAGGTCGGTGGCCGAATTGCCGGTCAGGACCTTGTACTCGCCCGCCTTGACCGTCCAGGTTTTGGACGCCGAGTCGTAGGTGGCCAAGAGGCGCGGATCGACGTCGAGCGCCACGTCTTTCGACTCGCCCGGCTTCAGGTCGACCTTGGCGAAGGCGCCCAGGCGCTTGGGCGCTTCCCAGCCCGCATCCGCCGACGGCGAGACGTAGACCTGAACGGCGTCCTTGCCCGCGACCTTGCCGGTATTGGTGATGCGCAGCGAGACCTTGAGGCCCTTGCCTGACGGCTGGGCTTGCAGGTTCGAAGCCGCAAAGGTGGTGTAGCTCAGGCCATGGCCAAACGGGAAGAGGGGCTTCAGGCCCTTCTTGTCGAACCACTTGTAGCCGATGGCCGCGCCTTCGATATTGTAGTCGCCCATCGGGTGCGAGTCGCTGTCGAGCTTCGGATCGCCTTCCAGCACGGGACGCGGCGTCTGGGCCAGCGAGGCCGGGAAGGTCGCCGGCAGGTGGCCCGACGGATTGACTTCACCGGTCAGGACGCGGGCGATGGCCTCGCCGCCGGCTGTTCCCGGATACCAGGCCTCGAGCACGGCGCCGACCTTGGACAGCCACGGCATGACGACCGGGCCACCGGTCTCAAGGACGACGACGGTCTTCTTGTTCGCGCGCGCCACCGTATCGATCAGCTTGTCCTGGTTGTCCGGCAGGTTCAGGTCCGGCGCGTCGATCGACTCGCCCGTCCACTGTTCGGCGAAGACCAGCACGATATCGGCCTTCTTGGCTGCGGCCGCCGTGGCCTTCAGGTCCTTGCCGTCGAGATAGGTAACGGTGGCGGAGGTGCGGGCCTGGATGCCCTTCATCGGCGAAGACGGATACCAGGTCTTGGGACCGGGGAAGCCCTTGCCGAATTCATCCGGCACAGGCGAGCCACCGACCGGATAGACCTGGCTGGAGCCGCCGCCCGACAGGACGCCGACATCGGCGTGGGCGCCGACGATCAGGATCGACTTGGCGGTCTTCGACAGCGGCAGCAGGCCTGGCGTGTTCTTCAGCAGGACGATGGCTTCTTCGGCGTCTCCTTGCGTGATCGCTGCGTGCGCCTTGAAGTCGATGGTCGACGCCTGGTCGCCCTTGACCGGATTGTCGAACAGGCCGGTTTCGAACATCGCCCAGAGGATGCGGCGGGCCATGTCGTTGGCGCGTTCCTGCGAAACATAGCCGTTGTTGACGGCTTCGCGCAGCGCGCCTTCGAAATAGTTCGAGCGATCGAACGCCCAGCCCGACTGCTGATCCAGGCCCTGGTTGGCGGCCGGAATGGTCGAATGGGTCGCGCCCCAGTCCGACATGACGTAGCCCTTATAGCCCCAGTCGGTCTTCAGCACCTGGTTGAGCAGCCAGTCGTTTTCGCAGGCATAGAAGCCGTTGACGCGATTATAGGAACACATGACCGAGGCCGGCTTGCCGATCTCGTTGGCGATCTGGAACGCCAGCAGGTCGGATTCGCGCGCAGCCTTGTCCGAGATCTGGTGATCCATGTTGAAGCGGTTGGTCTCCTGGCCGTTGAAGGCGAAGTGCTTCATGGTCGAGATGACGTTGTTCGACTGGATTCCGGCGATTTCCTTGCCGGTGATGACGCCGGCCAGCAGCGGGTCTTCACCGCCATATTCGAAGTTGCGGCCATTGCGCGGCTCACGCAGCAGGTTCATGCCGCCGGCCAGCTGGACGTTGAAGCCCGAAAGAAACGCTTCGCGGCCGATCATGGCGCCGCCGGCAAAGGCGACGTCCGGGTTCCAGGTCGCGGCCGTGGCGATGCCTGACGGAAGCGCGGTGCGGCCGCGCGGCAGGTCGGCGGACTTGTCGGCTGCCGGGGTCGTCTGGGTGGCGACGCCGACACCGGCGTCCGTCTGCCATTGATTGGGGATGCCGAGACGCGGAATGCCAGGGACGAAGCCGGCCGAGAAAGGCAGGCCTTCTTCCGGCACGGCGAAGTTCTTGATCTTGTTGATCTGCCATGGCGCCTTGGTCGAGAAGTAGCCAAAGGTCAGCTGCAGCTTTTCGGCCAGGGTCATTTCCTTGAGCAGCAGGTCGACGCGCTGATCGGAGGTCAGGCTCTTGTTCATCCACGGGCGGTCGGCGGGCGCGTCTTTCGGGCCTTCGGCCGCCTTGGGCGCATTGTTGGTCGTATTGGTCTGGGTCGTGCTTTGGGCGGACGCAGCCACCGGCGCGAAGGCGATCAGGGCAGAGGCACTCAAAAGGGCGAGTTTGTTGAGGGTCATTCGGGCGTTTCCGTCTCTCTTATTCGGTTTCATTCGGCGGCGAAGGTCGGCGTCAGCGCGTTTGGCGGCGCCATGGGATCGGCTGGACAATGGGTTTTAAGAAACTCTGACAGCGCTGGCAAGGCTTGCACGAAGTTCTTCAGCTGCGGCTTCACTTCGTTCAGCAAAGTATGCAATTGTGCACTATCCAGCCGGTCAGCCAGGAAGTTGTAACGGTAGGGCCGCACGCCCATGCCCTCCAGCACCGAATACCAGGACGGCTGGCGGAACAGCTCCTCCGGACCCGTTTCGCGCAAGGCCCCCGAGGCGCGGAAGACATCGAGCTTGGCGCGCAGACTGTCCGGGATCGGGTCCGACTTGACCCTCCGCCAGAATGCGGTGTCGTCGCGCTGCGTCACGCAGTAATGCAGGATGATGAAATCCTTGATCTCTTCGTAATCGGCGTAGATGCGGCGGTTGAAATCGGCCTGGAGCGCCGCATTGAACGACTTGTCCGGGAAGTACCGGAAGAAGAAGTCGAGCGTGCGGTAGACCAGGTGGATGGCGGTCGATTCCAGCGGCTCGATGAATCCCGACGCCAGGCCCAGAGACAGGACGTTCTTCGACCACACCTGCTTGCGGATGCCGGTCGTGAACGGGACGATTATGGGGCCGGCCACGACCTTGCCCTCGACCTGGGACAGCAAAGTGGCGGTCGCTTCGTCGTCGGAGATATAGTCCTTGCAGAAGACGTAACCGTTGCCCGACCGGTGCTGCAACGGAATGCGCCAGCGCCAGCCGTAATCCTGCGCCTGCGCCAGCGTATAGGGCGCGGGTTCGCCGACATTCTCGGTCTGGCAGACGACGGCGCGGTTGCACAAAAGCTGGTCGGCCCAGCTTTCGTATTCGACGCCCAGGGTCTTGCCGATCAAGAGCGCCCGGAAGCCGGTGCAGTCGACGAACAGGTCGCCTGTGATCTCTTCGCCGGATTTCAGCAGGACCGAGCGGACATTGCCGTTGGGCGCCTGATGGACGGTTTCGATCAGTCCTTCGGTGCGCTTCGTGCCAAACTTTTCGGCGTGGGCCCTGAGGTACTGCGCCACCAGCTTCGCGTCGACGTGCAGCGCATAGTTGGCGGAGGCGATGGGCGTGCGCTGGGCCTTTTGCGGCAGCATGAAGCGGCCGTGGTCCGCCATGACCGAGGCGGGCGCGAAGTCCTGCAGCGCGCTGTCGTGGCCTTCGAGCCTGGCCTTCAGCCAGCAGTGATAGAAGTCATTGCTCTCGATCGGCGCCCCGATCTGGCCGAATGGATGGAAGTAGCTGTGGCTCGTCGTCAGCCAGTTCTCGAATCGGATGCCCAGCTTGAATGACGCCTGCGTCTTCTGGATGAAGTCCTGTTCGTTGATGCCGAGATTCTTGATCAGCCCCAGGAAGGGCGGAATGGTCGATTCGCCGACACCGATCGTGCCGATCTCTTCGGATTCGATCAGGCGGACTTTGGCGCCCGGCATGTGGACGGCGAACAGGGCCGCCGCCATCCAGCCGGCCGTACCGCCGCCGCAAATGACGACGTCGCGGATTTCATTGGGATCTCTCATGGGCTGATCTTTAAGCGGAGACACGATGTCCTCCCGAAAGGCGGTTGCAGTGGTCGAGGAAGGCGCGGTGCGGCGGCGCGGCCTTCACCGTCGCGTCGATTTCCTGGCGGATGTGCAGCAGGCGCGAACGCACTTCGGCCGGAGTCAGTTGCGCGACCGCCGGGTCGACACTGTCCGGCCAGACGCCGAAGCCGGCATAGATGGCCAGCCACGATGCCGGATGGAACATCTCCCAGCGGTAGCGAACGAAGTGGCCGCGGCGCTGATAGAGGTCGATCTTGCGCTGGAGTGTGTCGGGCAGGTCCATGGCGGCGGCCTGTCTCCAGAAGTCGCCCCCTTTACTATTCAAGTCGCCGCGCTGGTTGAGTTTATAGTGCAGGATGATGAAGTCGCGCGTCCGCTCCATTTCGCGCCTGGCCATGTCGTTGTGTTCGTCGATCAGCATGGCGTCATGGCCGTCGATGGGCAGCAGCATCTGGATGCGTTCGATGCCGGTCTGGATGAGCGCGATCGATGTCGATTCCAACGGTTCCAGAAAACCGGAACTGAGACCGATGGCGATGCAGTTCTTCTCCCACGCCTTGATGCGGCGGCCGGGACGGAAGCGGATGACGCGCGGCTCGGTGACGGCCTCGCCCGGCAGACTGGCGGCAAGGATGCCGATGGCTTCATCATCCGACATATGCGCCGATGAGAAGACGTGGCCATTGCCCGACCGGTGCTGAAGCGGAATGTGCCACTGCCAGCCGGCGGGCCGCGCGGTGACATCGGTATAGACATTGGGAAGGCCGACGCGCTCGCTCTGCTGGGCGACGGCGCTGTCGCAGTAGAGCCACTGGCCGTAATCCTCATAACCGACGCCCAAAGCCTTACCGATCAAAAGCGCCTGGAAACCCGAGCAGTCGATGAACAGATCGCCTTCGATCGATTGTCCGGTGTCGAGATTGAGCGACCGGATGTGCCCGTTGTCCGGGTCGAACGTGACGTCCTTCAGCACCGCATCGATATGGGTGACGCCGCGCGCCTTGGCGAAGTCGCGCATGTGGCCGGCGAACAGCCCGGCGTCGAAATGCAGCGCCCAGTCGAACTGCGTATAGGCGTCCGTCGTCGGCGAGGGCAGGGCGAACTTGCCGGCCTTGGCGAGCGCAGCGCCCATGGCATAGTCGTCGATGTCCTTAAGCCCGAAGGTGTCGCGATAGCGGTTCCAGAAGTGATGAAAGCCCACGCCGCCGAAGTCATGGCCGAGGGCGCCGAACGGATGGATGAAGCTCTCGCCTTCCGACTTCCAGCCGTTGAAGCGGATGCCGAGCTTGCACGACGCCTGCGTTGCGGCAACGACATCGTAATCGGTCATGCCCAGCGTGGCGTAGAAGCGGCGCAGCGTCGGGATGGTGGCTTCGCCGACGCCGACCGTGCCGATGGCCAGCGATTCCACGAGGGTGATCCGGATGGGTGTGTGACGGTAATGATGCACCAGAGAGGCTGCCGTCATCCAGCCGGCGGTCCCGCCGCCCAGAATGACTATGCGATTGAGGCTTGGCTCGCCCTGTGTCGTCTTCATGGTGCTCCCCACTATGTATCTTTTGACTGCCCGGTCTGACGCCTGGCCTGCGAAAGGGTTTTGAAAAAAAGCTCCCGTGCAAAAGTCTTAAGCCAATTTGCACGGGAGGGAAATCACGTCCGCGGCACGGTGTTATCCGGACTGCGGACCTGTCAGTTGGGGAAGACAGAAACCAATGGGCAGGAGAACCAGCACTGATTTTCCTGGACCACATATCCGCCGCGTACTTACCCAGGGAGTAATGTTCCGAAGCGGATATGTGACTTGGGTGCGCAGCCGGGACTACCGGCTGCGCAGAACGAAGCGATATCCGAAAAGTGTGAAGCGGTTTTCGGATACATATCGCGGCAAGCTAAAAGCTTACCACTTGGCGCGGACGCCCAGGGTATAGCGCGGTTCGAACTGGTTCTGGAACGCGTACTGCTTGGAGTCACCGAAGTGATAGTTGTACGTTTCCGTTTCGCCCGTGACGTTCGAGCCGTTGAAGTAGATCGACACGCGGTCGGTCACGTCGTAGGTGGCGTTGACGTCGATGAAGTTGGTGGCTTCGGCGAAGATCGGAATCTTCGAGTTGTCCACCAGGCTGGCGATGTTTTGCAGGCGCTCGCTGCGGTAGTTGTAGGCGACGCGGATCTGCAGCTTGTCGTCCTGGTACCAGCCGATCAGGTTGAACTGATCGCGCGAGTTGTTGAAGAACGGCAGCTTGTCGCCGTCGAGACCGACATCACCCGATTCCGAAGGCGAATAGGTGTAGTTGGTGTCGACACCGAGGTTGGACAGGAAACCGCTGTCGATGAAGTCGGCAAGGGCGATCTTGGCGCCCAGTTCCAGGCCCTGGACCTTGCCGCCGCTGCCCTGGATGGGCAGGAAGATCGGCACGGCGCCGGCGGGCGAGCCGTCGGAGTTCACGAACTGGCCCGGCTCCGACAGGATCTGACCGCCAACGACGAAGCTGTCGATCTTCATGTCGAAGATGGCGGCGCTGAGCACCGAGCCACGGCCGAGATAGTATTCCGCCGACAGGTTGGTGTTCGACGAACGCCATGGATCGAGGTACGGGTTGCCGTTCGAGTTGGCCGAAGTGACCACGCGACGCGGCGGGACGTGACCCGGATCGTCATTGGTGTTGATCTTGATCGAGCCGCCGTAGTTGCCGAGATCGAGCGGCTGCATGGTCTTGGCGTAGCCGAAGCGCACCTTGAACTGGTCGGTGACATCGGCATTGATGTTCAGCGACGGCAGGACGTCGGTGTACTTGCGGTTGGTGACCGTATCGCCGGTGTCGGCATTGGTGTCGCCATAGGCAAGGGTGTCGCCCGTCACGTTCTGTTTGACGTTCAGTTCGGTCTGGATGACGCGGACGCCGATATTGCCCGAGAAGATGCCGGTTTCGAATTCACCCGACGCGTAGACATTGTTCTCGTACATGTTGACTTCGTAGGTTTGGCCCGGAACCGTGATCGGCACCGCGCCGCCGAAGACCTTCTCGTGGAACGAGCGGACGTCGTCGAAGTCCTTCGGATCGACCGCCCAGAAGCCCGGAATGCCGGAGGCGGTGTCGCCGCCCAGGCCTTCGACGAAGACGACATTGTTGAATTCGTCGATGCGGGTCGGCTTGTTGACCGTGTAGCCCTGGAACACCATGACGGCCGGGTTGGCGGCCGAGGGCACCATTTCGCCGGCGGAGCACTGGCCCTGATCCATCACGACGTCGATCGCCTTCCACTGGGCAAGGCAGCCCGTGGCCGGAACCGGCTGGCCGTTGGCCTGGACGCCCTTGCCGGCGTAGAAGTTCGAGAACAGGTGGAACTGTTCGATGTCGGTCGTGCGCTGGCTGACGCGGACGCCGGCATCGACCTTGGTGAACAGGCCGAGCGCCTTTTCCTCGAAACGGTAATGACCGT
>CBIHPL010000007.1:0-20056 GCA_966212005.1 uncultured Asticcacaulis sp. | reverse complement strand
GTCCCTCCGTGGGGAGAGGTGAAGTTCATGCGTATGTGAGTTTCTTAGGTTCTTGTTCGAGCCAGGCGAACAGCCAGGCCGCACCCATGAGCATGACCAGGGGCACGACCGGCCATGCAAAGGCTATAATGCTGGGCGTCTTGTTGACCAAGCCCAATATGGTCAGTCCCAGACTGGGTATGGCGGCAACCACACATGCCCACAGAAATGGCCTGGGGCGCCAGAAGACGAGAAATCCCGCGGCCGCGAGATAACCAATCCCCATGGCTGCCTGCCAGCCTAGAAGGAACGGCAGATGCAGGGGCGGACTATCGCGGCCAAGGCCGTTGTTCATGAAATACAAAAACGCCAGACCGTAAAGCAATGTGACGAGACCGACGCCGAGGCGGCCGGCAAATACGAAGGCTTTCACGAAAGTTATCCTTTCAGAGAGGGCGGCCCACAGGCAGCCGGCGGCAAAAAGAAGAGCGTCGCGCGGGGCATCAATGGCGGTGACTTCGGCGGCCATCGCTTCTCCCCATGCACGGCGGTGATCGGGCAGGATGCGGGCCGCCAGTCGGACGAGCGTAAGAGCGAGGCTCATGCTTCGGCCTCGCGCAAACCGGTGGGCGTAAGCGTTTCGGCTTCGCGTTCAGCGGCGAGGGCCTGGCCCTGCGCGGTCAGGCGATAGGCGTGACGCGGTGGCTTTCCCGGCTGGAGCGGTTCGCGCCATTCCGTCTCAAGCAGGCCCTGGTCCGCCAGGCGGATGAGCAGCGGATAGAGTGTACCGGATTTCAGGCCGGTTTCTTTCGACAGGTCATAGCCGTAGCGCCAGGCCTGCGGCTGGGCGAAGAGGGCGGAAAGGACCTTACGAGTCTGCGGCGATATGTTTGAGCGTCTGGGCATGACCATATGTCAACATATGTAGAGTTTTCCGTCAATACAAACTCTACATATGTCGAAAATTGTGATCGTATCGCGCTCTTACAGGCGGGCGGCATAGGATTTTGCCAGAGGAGATCGCCATGACCGACGCCGTAAATACCGAAACGCCCGCAACAGAGACTGATGTCGATGTCGCCGAACACGCCGAACGCCAGCAGGCGCAGAACCAGCCGGACCCTTTTCCGGAGGAAGGCACGGACGACAAGACGGTTCAGGGACCGGCGCGCGGCGATCAGCCCTTAAGCGAAGGCGAAGCGCTGCGTGCCACAAAGGCGGTGATCGCCGCGGGGCTATCGGGAGGCGGCAAGACCAGCGCCGACTGGCCGGACGGGCAGCCCGCCGAAGCGCTCGACGACGGGACCAACAAGCCTGGCGGCGCGGTGGACAGCTCCGGCAAACCCCAGCCCGGCTTATGACATTCTGACGAACGGAGGCGGTGTCCTTCGCGGCGGTCTTATTCCGTCCGGTGTTAGGGTCCTGAGGTCAATCGTTGTGACTTAAGGAGATGACCGCCATGCAAACCCTCGACACCGCCGCCAAGGATACACCGCAACAGCCTCGTGAAATCAAGGGTCTGCCCTTTTCCGAACACCTCAACAAGCTGCCGGCGCCGGTAAAGGACTTCATCGCGCGCCGCCCGGGGACGGCCGTTGGTATCGCCGCGCTTGCCGGCCTGGCCCTGCTGGTCGTCAAACGCCGCCCGGCATAAATAAGAGACTAGTGCATATTCGGGCGCGGCAGACTATATAGCCGCAATGAGTGACAGTGCCGCGCCCCCTAAACCCTTCTGGGAAACCAAGACTCTTTCGCAGATGAACACGCAGGAGTGGGAATCCCTGTGCGATGGCTGCGGCCTCTGTTGTCTGGTGCGCTTCGAGGATGAGGAGACGCTGGAGGTCATTCCGACCCGCGTCCATTGCAAGCTGTTCGACAGCGAACTGTGCCGCTGTTCCGACTATGGCAACCGGAAGAAATATGTGCCCGACTGCATCAAGCTGACGCCTGGGAATATAGAGGCACTGGAGTGGATGCCGATGTCGTGCGCCTATCGCCGGCTGCATGAAGGCAAACCCCTGCCGCGCTGGCACCACCTGATTACAGGCGACCGCGAAACCGTGCATCGGGCAGGCGTATCGGTGCGTGGCCAGACGATTTCCGAAGTGGCCCTGCCGGATGTCGAAGACGCGCTCGATTTCGCCGCCTGGGACCTGAGCGAGGACCGTTCGGACTGGCCGTGTGATATCGATGACGCGCCGCCGGAAAAGATCTGATCTTATTCGTGTTTGACTTTGCGGCCCCAGCCTCCTGTTTCGCGCTTACGGCCTGAAGCGTTCAATGCCGCCATGAAAATCGCCACTTATAATGTCAACGGCGTCAACGGCCGGCTGCCCGTGCTCCTGCGCTGGTTGGACGAAGCGCGGCCAGATGCCGTTTGTCTTCAGGAACTAAAGGCGCCCGACGAGAAGTTTCCGGTCAAGGCCATCGAGGATGCGGGCTACGGCGCCATCTGGCTGGGACAGAAGTCGTGGAACGGCGTCGCCATCCTGGCGCGAGGGAAAGAACCGGTAGAGACCCGGCGCGGCTTGCCGGGCGAAGCGGAAGACCTGCACAGCCGGTATATCGAGGCCGCTGTCGGTGGCGTCCTGATCGGGTGTCTTTACCTGCCGAACGGCAACCCCTGGCCCGGCCCGAAGTTTGATTACAAGGTGCGCTGGTTCGACCGGTTGAAGCGTCATGCGCAGGACCTGCTTGACAGCGGGGCGCCCGTGGTGCTGGCGGGTGATTATAATGTCATGCCGACCGATCTCGACGTCTATGCGCCTGAACGGTGGCTGGACGATGCCCTCTTCCGCGTCGAAGTCCGCGATGCGTTTGCGGAACTGGTGGCGCAGGGCTGGACGGACGCCCTGCGAAAGCTGCATCCAGACGAACGAATCTATACCTTCTGGGACTATTTGCGCCACCGCTGGGAGCGCAATGCCGGCCTCCGGATCGACCATCTGTTGCTCAGTCCCAAGGTGGCGAAGCGGCTGAAACGCGCCGAAGTTGACCGTCACGTGCGCGGTTGGGAGAAGACAAGCGACCACGCGCCGGTATGGATCGAACTGCGCTAGATCGGTATGATTGTAAATAAAAGCGATCATGCCGATCCAAGTTTTTGCTTTATCGCGATATTCAAGGCGAAACGAAGTTCGGCGTAGCCAAAACCGCTCACACTTTTCGCCATATCGCTCTAACGCATTTGCCGCGCTTGCCTCTTGAAAAGTTTGTCTGTAGGACAAAATTTGTCGCGCAGGAGGACTTTTACCACAGTGGCTAATGACCCTTATGTTGAACTGGGCGTCACGCGCGGCGCCAGCGATGCTGAAATTCAGAAAGCGTTCCGCAAGCTGGCCAAGGAACTGCATCCCGACCAGAACAAGGGCAACAAGGCGACCGAAGAGCGCTTCAAGCGCATCACGGCCGCCTATGATTTCCTGAAGGACGCCGACAAGCGCAAACGCTTCGACCGTGGCGAGATCGACGCCGACGGCCGCGAAATCTATCGCGGTTTTGGCGGCGGGGCCGGACCGGGCGGCGGTTTCGGCGGTGGTGGCGGTGGCTTCGGCGGCGCCGGCGGCCGCTTCGAAGGCATGGATTTCGAGGACATTTTCGACATGTTCGGCGCGGGCGGCCGGCGCGGTGGCGGGGGAGCGGGGGCCGGTGGTTTCGGCGGTTCGCCGTTCGGCTCGGCGCCTCCGGCCAAGGGCAATGACGTCAAGATCAAGCTGGACATCGACCTGCTCGACACCATCGTCGGCAATACGCGCCGCGTCCTGTTTTCGGACGGGCGCACAGTCGACGTCAATATTCCAAAGGGCGCGCGCGACGGCCAGATGCTGCGCCTGAAAGGGCAGGGTTCGCCCGCGCCTGGCGGACGCGGATCGCCCGGCGACGCCATGATAGAACTGGGTCAAGGAGCATCCGATCTTCCGGATGGAAGGCAACGACCTGCACATGGATCTGTTCGTGTAGCTGCCCGATGCCCTTCTGGGCGGCAAGGTCCAGGCGCCGACCCCCGACGGGCCGGTCAGCGTCAACATAGCCGCCGGCACCAATTCCGGCGCGACTCTGCGTCTCAAGGGCAGGGGCGCTTTCCATAAGGACAATGAGCGCGGCGACCTGTTCGCGCACATAGCCATCGCCATGCCGGACGGGCAGTCGGAAAAAATGCCGGAGGATATCCGCAAGGAGCTGACGGCGCTTGCCGAACGCTGGCGGGCCGAGGCGCCGTATGCGCCGGGCATGCGGAGGAAGTGATTCCGCTTCGTCGGTTCTCCTGTTGCGCGAATTTTTTTCATAAAACAGGGCGTCATATAATAACCGCGCTCTAACTCTTTGTTTTTGTGTTGTCTTATGCAAGGCAAGGGGCGAGACTTTTTTACGTGCTGGGCTATGTCTGGCTGTGCTGTTCAGCTAAGGTTCAGGTCGGCGGTCCTATTGTCGGGAACATGAAACGGATTATCGCTCTTTTCTGTCTGGCTCTGACTGTCGCCCCGGTGGGCGCACAGGCTGAGACCTTGCGCGATCTGGTGCAGGGAGCGGAAGCCGCGGTGGTCGTCAGGATTGGCGGCGACCAGGACAGGCGCCGCCGGGACCGCGATGACCGTGAGGATCGTGGCAATAATAATGGCGGCAGCAACTGGCGGGATAGCCGCGACGACAATCGCGGCGGCAATGACCGGCGGGAAGACCGCAATGACGGCCGCATAAATCGCGCCATGTCGATCGCGTCGAGCCGCGGGCGTGTCCTGGACGCTGGCCAGCAAAGCGGCTCGATTTTCTGGGTGCGCGTTGCGACACCGAACGGCCGCGTCGATCTGCTGGTCGATGCCGATTCCGGCCGCATTGTCGGCGAACGATAATCAAGGAAAGAATTCGAATTGCGTATTCTGCTTGCTGAAGACGATCCCGATCTGTCGCGTCAATTGAAAGCCTCCCTAAGCGACGCCGGCTACGTCGTGGACCATGCGCCCGATGGCGAGGAAGCCCATTTCCTGGGCGACACCGAACCCTACGACTGCATCATCCTCGATCTTGGGCTGCCAAAGATAGACGGCGTGTCGGTGCTGGAGCGCTGGCGGCGCGAGGGCAAGACGACGCCCGTCCTTATCCTGACCGCACGCGGCGCCTGGAGCGACAAGGTTTCGGGCTTTGACGCCGGCGCCGACGATTACCTGACCAAGCCCTTCCACACCGAGGAATTGCTGGCGCGTCTGCGGGCCCTGGTGCGACGCGCCGCTGGCCATGCCCAGCCGCTGCTGACCTGCGGTGGCCTCAGGCTCGATCCGCGTGCGGCGCGCGCCTCGGTCAATGGCGAACCGCTGCGCCTGACCTCGCTGGAATACAGGCTGCTGCACTACCTGATGCTGCACCAGAACCGGGTGATCTCGCGCACCGAATTGGTCGAACACCTGTACGATCAGGATTTCGACCGCGATTCCAACACCATCGAAGTGTTCATGGGGCGCCTGCGCAAGAAGATCGGCAACGATCGCATCGAGACCGTGCGCGGGCTGGGCTATCGCCTGAAGCCGCTGCACGGCGAAGTCGAAAACCTGTGAAGATTGGGGCGTGGGACAGCCCCGCCCGCCGCCTTAGGCGGTCTTCCCTCCCAGTGAACGGGAGGGCGAAGGGGCAATGTTTCTCCGCCTGCGGCCATGACTGACTCTGCGCCGCTCGCAAAAGAAACCGAACGTCTGCGTGGTTTCTGGCGCATTGTCACCAGCCGCAGCAATTCGCTGGTCGGGCGGCTGATCCGGCTGGCTGCGGCATGGTTTATCTTCATGCTGGTCATGACCGGCATTGCCCTGACCTACTATTTCCACGAGACGGCGCTGCGGCGGTTCGAATTGGGGGTCGGCCAGATCGCCGACAACCTCTATGTCGATACCGATGTCGCCAGTGACGGCCGTATCGTCACACCGCCCTTTTTCGATACGCGCACCAACCGCGTCTATTCCGGCCTATACTGGCAGGTCAGCGAGATCGCAAAGGATGGCGGCGTTAGCGATCCGGCCCGGTCGCGCTCCCTGTGGAACGCCCGTATTCCGATCCCCGCCGAGGTCGTCAATGAGGTGCGGGAAGGGTCCGGCAAGCCGGTCTTCTACAACAGCTTCGGTCCGCAGGGAGAGGCCCTGCGCGTGGCCGCCATCTTCTCCATGATCGATGGCCGCGCCTTTGTCTTCGTTGCCGCCGAAGACCGTCGGCCAATGGACAAGCAGGTCGAGACCTTCGCGCTGATGACCACGCTGGCCCTGCTGCTGCTGGCGATCGGCTCATTGCTGGCCATCTATTTCCAGGTCCGCTTCGGCCTGCGCCCCCTGTTCGACCTGACCGGCGAGATCGCCGCCATCCAGCGCGGCGAGCAGCAACGCCTGCTCAAGACCTATCCGGCCGAGATCACGCCCGTCGCGCGCCAGATGAACGCCTTCCTCGACGACTCCCAGGAAATGATGGAGCGCCAGCGCATGCACGTCGGTAACCTGGCGCATGCGCTGAAGACGCCGCTGTCGGTATTGCTGACGGCGGCCGGTAACGAGGGCGGGCCGCTCAACGAGATGGTGCGCAAGCAGACCGAGGCCATGCGCGCCCAGGTCGATCACCATCTGCGCCGCGCCCGCGCCGCCGCCCGCGCCCAGTCCATGGGCGAGCGTACCCAGGTCGAGCCGGTACTGGACGAACTGGCGGTCATGCTTGAGCAGGTCTTCCACGACAAGGGCGTGGTCATCGACTGGCGTGCGCCCGAGACGCTGATGTTCCGCGGCGAGAAGCAGGACCTGCAGGAAATCGCCGGCAACCTGCTGGAAAACGCCTGTATCTGGTGTAAGCGCCGCGTCCGCATCACCGCCGAGTTTTCCGAAGCCGAACACGTCCTGGCGCTTAACATAGAGGACGATGGCCCCGGCCTTGATGAAGCGCGCTTCGATGAGGTGCTGAAACGTGGCGCGCGTCTGGATGAAAGCGTGCCGGGAACGGGACTTGGTCTGTCGATTGTCGATGAACTGGTGCGCGCCTATGGCGGAACGCTGAAGTTCGACCGCTCAACGCTCGGAGGACTTAAGGTGCGCATCCGTTTGCCGGGCGGTGTGCAGGATGTCGAAGCATAAGCCAAGTGTCTCGCTGGCCGGCGAACAGACGCCCACATAAGTGCAGTTTGTCACACAAATAGTTCAATCGTGCGGGCAACTTAGGAGAAAAGCGATTTCTTTGGTCATCTGCTACCGTCAGAGAAAATTAACCAGATATCCCTAATGATTTTTGGCTGAAACGGCCGGCATATTTCTGCGTACTACGGCTGACTGGGATTGTTCCATCCAATGAGCCTGATTGCGGACAAACGGCTGGTATTGCTGAAAGGTCTGATCAAGACCTTGCCGCAGGCGTCATTGCGTTCGCTTGAACTGGCTCTGGGGCTCACCAAGGACGCGGCCTTGATCGAGGTTCGCGAGCTGGTCAGTGTTGAACTTGAATTCCGCTACGCCAAGGATGCGGTGTTCGCGCCCTACCTGCCCTTGTTCGAAACGCGCGCGGACGGGCTGAACGCCGTTGAATTTCCGCAGTGGCTGCTCGACAATCTGTGGCGGGCGCTGGAAACCCATGAACCGGAGCTTTACCAGCAGTCGCGCTTTGCCCTGCGTGGGTTGCGCGCCGAAGATCCGACCCCGGTCGTCTTCTTTCGCCTGGTGACCGCCGCCGCCGCCATTTGCCGTGAGCATCCGGGCGACGTGCTGCCGAAATCTCCTGCGCGCGGCGACAGTGAGGAAGTCGCGGAGTTTGCGCACTATCTCGACCTGCATCGCATACTTCGCACAGTGCTGGCCAAGCTGCCGGATTTCCTGGGACGGATCGACGCCGAAAAGGCTGCGGCCCTGCGGCTGATGTTCAAGGACGCCTGCGCCATCTCCGATGAAGGCGGCATGCGCTTCATGGAGGTGATCTTCTCGCATCTGGAAGACGGCGGCCAGATCATCAAGTTCATCGCCACGGTTTCGGACCGGCCGAACGATCGCTTCCTGGCGGAGTCCGAACTGGCCGATTTTGGCGAACGCATCATCGAACGGATCGAAGAGGGACTTGAAGATCTCAAATCGGCCATTGGCGGCAAGGGCGACGGAGCGCTGAATGGCGCCGGTTTGCGCGTGGCGCAAAGCGTCGGACAGCTTCAGTCGTTCAGCCACTACATCGAAATGACGCGCGACGGTCCGTGGAGCAAGCGCGTGGCTGAAGCCAGCAAGCAGATCGCCACGCTGGTCGAAACGCGGCTCAAGGGGGCTGAACGCATTTTCGAAGACGCCCTGGTCATGAAATCCGAGCGTGTCTATGGCCGCGTCAAGAAGGACGTGCCCAAGATGGACAAGTTCCCGAAGCCGGAAGTCGTCGATCGCGCGCGCAACTGCGCCGCCTTTGTGCGCGAGGTGCGCGCCACCGCCAATGCCGGGGGGTTCGCGACGCTGCACACCAAGACGGTGCAGGGCCTGGAAGCCCAGCTCGATGCCTATTTCGAGGCCCTGCTGGATGTCGCCAACGGCGAGGACCCGTTCGACAGCGATCAGGTCATGACCTTCTTCGAATTGGTTACGGACCTTATGGAGGTCCTGTGCGGCGAGGAAAAGGCCGTGGTCGGCCGGAGGCGTGTGGCATCGTCCAACGTCATGAGCCCGCCGAAAGTCGCCTGACGGCCCATCGGTAATATTGTCGCACATTGGGCGGGGGGCTTGGCTTTGATATAATTTGCTCTATGTCAGAGGCCCTATGATCAGTCTCGTCCTGTCCTGCGTCGTCATTGCCGCCGTGCTCATCGCTGTCGTGGGCCTGTGGCATCGCCGTGTGCCCGTCGGGACTGGCATGGTCCAGGCCAGGGCGCGGTACGAAGCCTTTGTTGCCGATGTCGAACGCCGTGAACAGCGAGGCGACATCGACGCCGATCTGGCCAATGAAGAGCGCGTCGAGGCGGCGCGTGCCTTGCTGAAGGCGGAAGAGGGGACAAGGCCGGCATATGTCTTGAAGCCCGCTCACGCCGCCGTCGGAGCCTTTGCCATGGCCGCTCTGAGCTTCGTGCTCTATGCGCTTTACATCGGTCATCCGGAACTGAACGACCAGCCTTATGAGGCGCGCGTTGGCCAGTGGACACGGATGGCGCGGGAAAATATCGACAGCCTGCCCCCCGAAGCCCTGTCGGCGGTGCTGCATCGCCGCGCGGCCGAGGCAGGCAATGCGAAGAATCCCGACTTCTGGCTGTTTCTTGGCCGCGTCGACATGATGGCCGGGCGCTATTACGAGGCTGCCAAGGCGTTCGATAAGGCCATGAAGCTCGATCCGCAGGGCTTTGACGGCTGGTCCGATCTTGGCGAGGCGCTGTATTTCGTCGGCGGCGGCTCGGTCGGACCGGACGCGCAAAAGGCGTTCGACGTCGCACTGTCGCGTGACGCCAGGGACGCCCGCGCGCACTACTATATCGGACGCCGCGATCTGGATAACGGGCATTACGACAGTGCACGGGTGCATTTCGAGACGGCGAAGGCGGTCCTGGCCGTCGATGATATCCGTCAACAGGCGATTGCCGAGCAACTCGCCGCCGTCGAAACGGCGCAGACCGGCGAAGCGGCGAACCGGTCGCGCATCGCCGGCATGGTGGCGTCGCTGGAGGCGCAACTGGCCGACCAGCCCGACAATGCCGACGGTTGGGCGCGACTGTTGCGCTCTTACGACGTCATGGGCGATGCGGCCGCCAAGGCGAGGGCGCTTGCGGCCATGCAGGCGCATTACCGCGGGCGGCCTGATCTTGCCGCCGATATCGTACGAAGGTCCGGCGGCGCCGTCGGCGCAGAGAACACGCGAGGTCGCGAATGAATTTTTGGCCGAAATCCGTCAAAGCCAGGCGGCGTTTGACGATATTCCTGATCGCGGCTCCCTTGCTGATCGCGGCGGCGGCTTTAAGCCTCTATGCGCTGAAGGGCACGGCGATTTATTTCTACACGCCGGCCCAGATGATCGACGCCAAGGTCAAGGTGGGTGAGGTCGTGCGGCTGGGTGGTCTGGTCAAGACGGGCAGCGTTACAAAACTGGCTGACGGTTCGGTGCGTTTCACGGTCATGGACAAGCTGAAAGAGATCAACGTCGCCTATAAGGGCGATCTGCCGGACCTGTTCCGCGAAGGGCAGGGCGTCGTCTGTGAAGGCGAAGTCACGGCGTCGGGCCTGCGCGCCACGCAGGTTCTGGCCAAGCACGACGAGACCTACATGCCCAAGAACGTCAAGGAAGAGCTGGAACGGCAGGGCGAATGGCGGCCGGATGCCAGGCCTGCGGAGCCCAAGACGGATCGGCCGTTCGGGACATGACCTTTCTCAACGAAATCGGGGTGTTCGCACTCGTCCTTGCCTTTGTGCTCAGCGTGGCGCAGGCGGGTCTGGTGGCGGCCGGGCAGTGGAAACGCCTCAGCGGCATCGAACGCTATTCCGAAGGCGTGTCGCTGGCCGCTGCGCTTAGCCTCATCCTGTCCTTCGCGATCCTGATCGCCGCCTTTGTCCGTTCGGACTTTTCGGTAGTGAACGTCTACGAACATTCTCACACCGACAAGCCTCTGCTCTACAAGATCTCCGGCGCCTGGGGCAGTCACGAAGGCTCGATGCTTTTGTGGTGCGTCATCATGCTCAGCTTCGGTGCATTGATCACCCTGCTGGGGCGCGGACTGCCAGACAGTCTCAAGCACAAGGCGCTTGGTGTCCAGGGACTTCTGGGCTCCGCCTTTGTCGGTTTCACGCTGTTCAGTTCCAATCCGCTTGGTCGGCTGGCGGAGGCGCCATTGCAGGGCCGTTCGCTCAACCCGGCGCTCCAGGATCCGGCCCTGGCGTTTCACCCGCCCATGCTTTACCTCGGTTATGTCGGGTTGTCGGTGGTATTCTCCTTTGCGGTTGCCGCCTTGATCGAAGGCCGGCTCGATCGTGCCTGGGCGCGCTGGGTCCGGCCCTGGGTGCTGGCGGCCTGGATGTGCCTGACGATCGGCATTACACTCGGTGCCTTCTGGGCCTATTATGAACTCGGCTGGGGCGGCTGGTGGGCCTGGGACCCGGTGGAGAATGCGTCCTTCATGCCGTGGCTGGCGGCGACAGCCTTGCTGCACAGCGCCATCGTCATGGAAAAGCGAGATGCCCTGAAGGCGTGGACGGTGTTCCTGGCGATTCTGGCCTTTACCTTCTCGATGATGGGCGCCTTCCTGGTGCGCTCGGGGCTGCTGACCTCGGTGCACGCCTTTGCCGTCGACCCGCAGCGCGGCATCCTGCTTCTGACCATCCTGTTCGTTACGGCCGGTCTTGGCTTTGCCCTGTTCGCCATACGCGTACCGGAACTGAAACCCGGCGGCCTGTTCGCGGCGGTGTCCCGTGAAGCGTCGCTGGTCCTCAACAACCTGCTTTTGTCGGCGGCCCTGTTGTCGGTCTTCCTTGGCACGCTCTATCCGCTCCTGATGCAGGCGCTGGTCGACAAGGCCATGTCGGTCGGTGGTCCCTATTACCTGGCGGTCTTCGGACCGATCATGCTGGCCGCGATCGCCATTATCCCGATATCGCAACTGCTGTCGTGGAAGCGCAGCGATCTCAAGGGTGTGCTCCAGCGGCTGGCTCTGGCCTTTGGCGTGGCGCTCTTGAGCGCCGCCATTGGCTCGCTGTTCTACGGCGGGGAGGGCGTTTGGAAGCAGGTGACCTTCTTCGTCGGCTTGCTTGCCGGCTTCTGGCTGATCTGGGGGTGCCTGCGCCTGGTCGCGGAACGCGTTGGCTTTGGTGCTACGGCGTGGCGAAAGTTCGTCGCCCTGCCTCTGGCCACACATGGCATGATCCTGGCGCATGTCGGCCTGGGTATCTTCGTGCTGGGCGCGGTCGTCGAGGGGCATTCGCGCGTCAGCATCCAGCAGAGCATGCAGGTCGGCGACACGGTCAAACTGGCAGGCTATGAGATGACCTTTAGCGGCACCTATCGCCAGGATGGCGCGAACTACGACGCCCAGGGCGGGGTGTTCGTGATCGAAAAGAACGGCCGCCAGGTCTGCGAGGCACGGCCCCAGCGGCGGTTTTATCCGGCGTCGGGATCGATGCAGAGCAAGGTCTGGCTGTGTTTCGAGCCCTTGAATGATCTCTATGTCGTCCTGTCCCAGCCCCAGGAAAGCGTGAATGGCAAGCCGGTCTGGCAGGTGCGCTGGTTCTATAACCCGTGGGTGCGGCTGATCTTCGTGGGGCCTTTGCTGATGGCGTTTGGCGGGCTGCTGTCGCTGTTCGACCGGCGCCTGCGGCTGGGGATCGCGACTAAAGCGAGCAAGCTCAAAGAGGCGGCGTCATGACCAACGCCTTCTCATTCCCTACCTGTAAACAGGGAAAAAGACTGTTGACTTGTTTTTCAATACTGTTGGTCCTTCTCCTCCTGCCGTTCACCGCCCGTGCAGACACAGCGCAGGACGAAGCCCGCGCCAGGGCCCTTTACCGCGAAGTCCGTTGCGTCGCCTGCCAGAGCCAGGACATCGCCGATTCCGATGCGGCCATCGCCGCCGACATGCGCCGTGAAATCCGCGAAGACATCGCCCAGGGGCGCACGGATGAAGAGATCCGCGCAGGGCTGTCGGCGCGTTATGGCGACTATGTCCTGTTCCGGCCGCGGTTCTCTCCCGGCAACCTGCTGCTGTGGGGCCTGCCGCCGCTGGTCCTTATAGGTGGAACAGCAGGCTTTTTCATTCTGTCCCGGCGCAGGAACGCAGGGCGGGACTATGCTCTGAGCGAGGCGGAGCAGGCGCGATTGCGCGAAATCTTGACGGACGACTCCGACGCGGGTTGAAAACTACGAAAGTTTTCGGAATGTCACGATTTTGCCTCAGCGATGGTTATAGTCGATAAGGACCTGATTTTTGTACGCGGGGGAGGTTGTAATCCCCTGGCGAAACGCTCAGATTGGTGCGGAAACGTCCGCACCCAAACGCTAATAAGGAATAGTGAAGTACCATGGGGAAAAATACCTTAAGTGCTTTCTTCAAAAATCGTTCGACGGTCGCGGGCGCAATTGCAGGCCTGGCGCTCGGTGCGGGCGTCGCTGCTGCCGCCATGTCGGGTTTCAACGGCCACGGGCCGGGTATCGGTTATGACGGCGCCCAGTTGATCAAGGCTGCCGACCTGACGCCGGTCAAGCCGCCCAATGGCGCGCCCATGTCCTTCGCCGACATGATCGAGCGCGTATCTCCGGCTGTCGTCTCGATCGAGACCAAAGGCAAGATGAAGGTGCCGACGGGCATTCCGGCGCTTCCGGGTTTCGATTTCCCCGGCCAGGACGATGACAGCCAGGGCGGCCGCGAGCAGGAAGTGCGCGGCGCGGGTTCCGGCTTCTTCATTTCCGCCGACGGCTATGTCGTCACCAACAACCACGTCATCCAGGGTGCCGACGACATTACCGTCAAGCTGACCAATGACAAGGAACTGAAGGCCAAGGTCATCGGCCGCGACCCCGCGACCGACCTTGCGGTGCTTAAGGTCGAAGGCCATGACTTCCCGTTCGTACGCTGGGAGCTGGAGCGCAAGCCGCGCGTCGGTGACTGGGTCGTCGCCGTCGGCAATCCGTTCAACTTCTCGAATACCGCCACCGCCGGCATCGTGTCGGCCTATGGCCGCGACCTGCGCGAGTCGGGCACCAGCTATATCGACTATCTGCAGATCGACGCCGCCATCAACCGGGGCAATTCGGGTGGCCCGACCTTCGACCTTTACGGCCGCGTCATCGGCGTCAACACCGCCATCGTCACGCCTTCGGGCGCCAATGCCGGGGTCGGCTTCGCCATTCCGGCCGATGTCGCCAACCGCATCACGTCGCAACTGATCCGCGGCGTGAAGATCGAGCGCGGCTATATCGGCGTCACCATTTCGCCGGTCACCCCTGAAAATGCCGAGGCACTTGGCTCCACGGATACGACCGGCGCCTATATTACCGAAACGACCAAGGCGGGCCCCGCCGACAAGGCGGGTGTCCAGGCCGGCGACATTGTCCGCACGGTCAACGGCCAGCCGGTCAAGAGCCCGACCGAACTGACGCGCCGCATCGCAGATGTAAAGGTCGGCGAAAAGGTAACGCTTGGCGTACTGCGCAACGGCAAGGTTGTTAATCTGACCCTGACGGCAGCACTGCGTCCCAGCGAGGAAGACCTGGCCAAGGGGTTGAGCGGCGGGGATGACACGCCGGACGCGCCAGGCGCGGAATCGACCAGCACGCCGTCGGTCATGGGGCTCAGCGTCAAGACCCTGACGCCCGAGAACCGCCGCACCTATGGCCTTGATGCCGACGTCAAGGGCGTGGTCATCACCAATGTCGACATGAACAGCGACGGTGGTCAGAAAGGCCTCAAGCCCGGTGACGTCATTGTCCTGGCCGACCAGCGTCCGGTGTCCAGCCAGGCTGAATTCGCCAAGGTCGTCGACGAACTGAAGAAGGCGGGCCGTCCGGCCATCCTGCTTCTGGTCAGCCGCGACGGCCGCAACATCCCGCTGCCCCTGTCGCTGAAAGACGCAGCGAAGTAAGCGGGTCGGCGATCTGAAGGAAAAGCCCTCCGGAAACGGAGGGCTTTTTTGTTTCCCGAACGCTTAATTGCGAATATTTAACGGGCCTGGGAGAATGATCCGCGCTAATAAAGTTACATAAATAACGGAAAGAATCGCACATGCAGGTCCTGATCGTCGAAGATGACATGGAAGCCGCCCTCAACATGCAGAAGGGGCTCAAGGAGGCGGGCATCGAGGCGCGTCTGGCCGGTGACGGCAAGCAGGGGCTGGAAGCAATCCGCCAGCAGACGCCCGATGTCATCATCCTCGACCGCATGATGCCGGTCATGGATGGCGTCAGCATGCTGACGCAACTGCGCTCCGAAGGCGTCGATACGCCGGTGCTCTTCCTGTCGGCGCTTGGTGAACTGGAAGACCGTGTCTCGGGCCTGCGCGCCGGCGCGGACGATTATCTCGTAAAGCCTTATGCCCTGCCGGAGTTGCTGGCGCGCGTCGAGGCCCTGGCCCGCCGGAAGGAAAAGGACAGCGTAGAGACCATCCTGCGCGTCGGCGATCTGGAAATGAACCTGATATCGCGCCAGGTGAAGCGCCAGACGACGGTCATCGACCTGCAGCCGCGAGAGTTCCAGCTGCTGGAATTCCTGATGCGCCACGCCGGCCAGAGCGTCACCCGCACCATGCTTCTGGAAAAGGTCTGGGCCTATCATTTCGATCCCCAGACCAATGTCATCGACGTGCACATCTCCCGCCTGCGCTCAAAGCTGGACAAGGGTTTCGACCGGCCGATGCTGCATACGGTCCGCGGCGAGGGGTATCAGTTAAAGGCGTGACACGGACAGTGAAGAGCCTGAGCGTTGCGGGCGGACGGTGTCACGCCTCTTTTGATTTGCGTTCAGGCGCCACGCAGGCTTTTCGCGCAGCTGTACTCATGCAGCGAAGCGTTAGTACGCTTCTTGGGCGCGGCGGCCGGTCGGCCTTGCCAAACCGCAGGCGGTTTGGAGATTTGGGCACGGAGCAATAATGCCGAATCTCGTCACCAATCTGCGCCGGAACCTGTCGGATTTCTGGAGCCTGACCTTTTTCGGGCCGAACGTCTTCCGCCAGACGCCGTTCCGCCTGACCCTGGTTTTCCTCAGCGTCTACCTGTTCGTCGCGCTCCTGGTCTTTGGCTATATCTGGCTGGCGACTTCGACAGAGTCACGGGCGTGGGGCAACAGCTCGATTGATGCCCGCGTCAAGGTGCTCAAGGACCTCGACGACAGCCAGGGCCATGCCGCCGTGGTTGGCAAGATATTGAGCGACGAAGCGGTCGAATGGGGCTTCGCCAAGGGAGTGTTCGATTCTTCAGGCATTATCCTGGCGCAGAACAGCCGCACCAAGATGGAGGGGCGCGACCTGCCGGATGAGATTATCCGGCGCGGGATGCAAAATCTCGACAAGGAAGCGACCTCTTTCAACCTGGTCTATTCGTCGCCGAATACGCCGGGCAACTGCTGTCGCTTCCAGGGACGCATCGTCCGTTTCGACGACGACTTCTACGTCTTTGTCGCCATGGACATGTCGTGGGCCGATCACGGTTTTCAGCAGGAGGTCAATGCGGCGATTGGCGGCGGCGTGCTGGTTATTCTTCTGGGTCTGTTTGCCGGTGCCCTGATCAACCAGGAAGTCACACGCTCTGTCACGCGCGTCACCAATGTGCTGACTCAGGTCCAGGAAGGCGATCTCAAGGCACGTATCGCCGTGCGCGAAACCGGCGATGAGTTCGACGCCCTTGCCGCCCGCATCAACCAGACGCTCGACCGGATGGAAAAGACGATGGGCAACCTCAAATATGCCGGGGATGCCATCGCCCATGACCTGAGGTCGCCACTGTCGCGGCTGCGCTCCAAGCTGGAAGTGTCCCTGTTCGAAGTCGACCGTGACCCGTCCCAGGCCCACGACGCCCTTCAAAAGGCGCTTGATGAGACGGACCAGCTGTTGCGCACCTTTCATACGGTCTTCGCCATTTCAAGACTTCAGGCCGCCGGTCAGGCGCCCGACCAGGTTCTGTTCTCCGCCAGCGACCTGGCGACCGACATGGCCGAACTTTACGAAGCCGTGGCCTCGGACAAGGGGCTGGAATTCGAGGCCGAGATCGAACCCGGTGTGCGGGTCATGGGCAATCGCGACTTCCTGGCCCAGGCCCTGGCCAACCTGCTCGACAACGCCGTGAAATATACGGCCGCCGGCGGCATTACCTTCCGCGTGCGCCATACGTCACAGCGCGAAGTCGAATTCTCGATTACCGATACGGGGCCCGGCGTACCGGAAAAGGATCGTCCGCGCATCGCCGAACGGTTTGTCCGTCTGGAGAACAGCCGGTCCTTGCCGGGTGTTGGACTGGGGCTCGCCATGGTCGAAGCCGTTGCGGTGGCGCACCGGGGACGGTTGACGATCGACGAAGGGCCCGGCGTGTTCGACGGCACAGGACCTGGTCTGCGCACCGCCCTGGTCCTGCCGCCGGTCCAGGGCTAGAGCTAAGGACGATAACGCAGTGCCTCGCCGTTATAGGTAAGTGTTTTCACAACGGGGCCGTCAAATGGTGTGGTACCGTTTCGTGCGACCCTGACGCGGAACTGGCGCAAGTCCAGCATGGTTTCAAAGCGACCTTTTCGCGCGCTAATGGACAGTTCACCCTTGCTATCGTTCCAAGACATTTCAATCAGGCTGTACCGGCCTTTTTCGTAATCGTAGTTCAGTCCGTTGTCTTCGTAGAGCGTAAATGCCCCGTCCCGGCCGGGAAAGACGGTCACATCCAGTTCCTTACCCGTTGCATCGGCGGTCGATTGCAGGACCGGTCCCAAAGGCAGGATGGTGCCGGCGCGGACATGCAGGGGCAGCCTGTCGACCGGGGCCGGCACATCGTGACGTCGGCCGCCCGCCCGGCGTTCCCCTGTCCAGAAATCGTACCAGCCACCGGTGCTTTCGGGCAGATAGACGGGCCAGGTCCTGGCGCCTTGCGCCAGGACGGGCGCGACGTGAAAGGCTCTGCCGAACATATAGGCGTGCGCCTCGTCCAGGGCCTGACCGTCGTGGCGGAAATCGAAAACGAGCGGACGCATGAGCGGCGCGCCGGTTCGCCAGGTCTCGCCCGCGAGACTGTAGATATAGGGGAAAAGCCGGTAGCGCAGGTCGAGATAGGCGCGCGCCACGCTTTCAACCTGCTCGCCGTAATTCCAGAACTCGGTATTTGTCTGATAGCCGTGGACGCGCTGGAGGGGAAGGAAGGTGGCGTACTGGAACCAGCGCAGGAAGCGTTCATGGTAGGCGGGATCGGTGTACTGGCTGTCGCCGGGACGGAAGAAGCCGCCGGCGTCGACCGTCCAGTAGGGATACCCGGCGGCGGCCATGTTGAGGCCTGCCGGGATCTGGCGCTTGAGCGTTTCCCAGTTGTTGCCGATATCGCCTGACCAGGTTGCCGCCGCGTAGCGCTGTTGCCCTATGAAGGCGCTCCGGGTCAGGATCATGACGCGCCGGTCCGGGGTGAAACGGCGCTGGCTCTCGTAGACCGTGCGGCTGACCTGGAGCGGATAGGCAAGACGCATGCGTTCCCCAGGTCCCGCCGCCGTCCTGCGCCCGACGAGGTCGTCGTTTTCCGGCTCGGTGGCGTCCTGCCACCAGGCGTCGATGCCGAGGGACGCCAGGCGCTGGTTCTGGTTCTCGGCATAGAAGTCGGCCGCCTTTGGGTTGAAGAAGTCGATCCAATCCGTACCTGGGATGTAGTAGCCCTTTTCGGCGAAGACTTTGCCGAGTTCGGTGTCGCGCGATATTTTCGACCACACGGACAACATCATGCGCATATCGAGCGCGTGCAGGTCGTCCGTCAATCTCTTGGGTTCCGGGTAGAATTCTTCGTCGAACCGCATGGCGTTCCAGCCATGCCTACCCCAGTACTGCCAGTCCTGCACCATGACATCGACCGGGAGCTTGCGGCGCCGAAACTCTTTCGCCGTATCGATGATCTCGGCCTGGGAATGGAAGCGTTCGCGGCAATGGATGTAGCCGTAGGCCCAGCGAGGGAAGACAGGCGTCGATCCGACAAGATCGCGATAACCGGCCATGATCGTGTCCGCGTCCGGGCCGGCAATGACCACATAGTCGATTCCTTCGGCTACCGGTGAACGCCAGGTGGTGCGGTCCTGCGCCGCATCGAAATGCAATACGGGCAAGTCTTTGGCGGTGGCCTCGACCTTGACCTTGTGTTCGCCGGCGGGCAGGTCGACGACGAAGCTGGTCGTCGGCGGCAGCCACAAATTGCTGAAGTCGGCATAGGGCTTTCCGTCGATTTCGACGTAGTGGCGGGACGCCATGGGCTGACCGACATCCAGCAGGAAGGCCACGGGTCCGGATTCGCTTGTCGTGAAACGGCCTTCGAAGACGGCGGAGTTCCTGGTCGCCTTGGCGTTTCCCGCGCCGGTCGTGACGTCGACGGTTTCCGAACGGCTGTCGCTCTCCATCTTTTGAAGCGCGACCTGCTGCAAGGGCGCATTCAGTTCGCTCATGCCGTAATTGCACCAAAGCAGGCCATAGCCCTTGCTCGAGAGCACGAAAGGCAGGCTGATCTGGGTGTTGACCTGGGTGAGGCGACGGGGCAGGCGGCGAATATCAAGGGCGCCGTCCTGAAAACATCCCGTACCGTACAGGCGTTCGTCGTCCGGCGAGTCGAAGCTCTGTCCGATACTGAAAGTGGGCTCACCGGCGACCCGAGACGCGGATACCCTGCGCTCACCGGCCGTCTCCTGGAGAATGAGATTGCCCTTGCCGTCAAAAAAACGAATGATGCCGGCCGCATCAATCTCGCACGCGATCCCGTCCAGTTGAAGGCGCGTAGTTCCATTGGCCTCCGTACGCTTCAGCTTTGGCCTGGTGGTCTCCGCCTGCAACATGTCCGGCAAAGTCGATTTGAACAGAAAACCTTTCGTCCCGAAACGGATACGGATGGCGTTTCGGCTCAGAGCGGAAACAGCAAGATCGCCGTCCGCCAGCGGCACGATAAGATCGACGTCCGGACCTCGTCCGCCCGCCGCCTCCGCTTTCGTGTTGGCGTACAATGTCAGGGCAGCGCCTGAAACCAGCAAGTGACGACGGGAGGGAAGCCTGCGTATCGCGTCCTGCGGTTTCATTGGCCTGCTTCCTGTTTTGCCTGTCGGGGATTTTATCGCCCGGCCGCTTTGGTGCGCGGTCAGGGATGGCTTGCAGCCATATTTAAAAGTCTATTTTATGCGCGAAAGTTGTCAAGCGCGATCACTGGCGATCCGGATGGCGCGCGCGGACGAAACTGGCAGCTACGCTTCAACAGCGCCGGAAGCGGGTATTCGTCAGGATGATAGGGCCGCGGCGTTCATCATGCCAAGCACCAGGCTGACCGATGACAGCAGCAGCGCCGAAGCGATGCAGGGCCTGGTGTCGCTGCCGCCCGTCATGCGGGCATAGGTCTGTTTCCAGAAGAAGCGGATGACGAGATGGAGGATGATCTGGCATGCGGCGCCGATACTGCCCCACAGAAGCATTTCGCCCGGGTTGAAGGT